>JBKJQM010000420.1:0-2834 GCA_046594005.1 Mycobacteriales bacterium | reverse complement strand
CGGGGCTCGAACCCGCGACAACCGGGATCACAACCCGGTGCTCTACCAGCTGAGCTACACCCACCATGGTGCGGCGACGAGCATAGCGAAGCGCTAGTCCGGGACCACCTCGGACGGCTCCGGCAGCCGGGAGGCTCCATCGGCGTCACCGGCCAGCCGGGACGAGATGGCCGCTGCCTGCTCCGATGTGGGGCCAGGCTGCGGGACGAACAGCGCGTCGCGGTAGTAGCGCAGCTCCTGCACCGACTCCAGGATGTCGGCCAGAGCGCGGTGGCCGCCGCCCTTCTTGGGGGCGTTGAAGTACACGCGCGGGTACCAACGTCGCGCCAGCTCCTTGATCGAGCTGACGTCCACCATCCGGTAGTGCAGGTGAGCGTCCAGGGCCGGCATGTCGCGGGTCAGGAAGCCGCGGTCGGTGCCGATCGAGTTGCCGCACAGCGGCGCCTTCTTCGCCTCCGGGACGTGCTCGCGGATGTGCGCCAGGACCAGCTCCTCGGCCTCCTGCAGCGTCACCGCCGACGCGAGCACCTCCTCGGTGAGGCCGGAGGAGGCGTGCATCTCGCGCACGACGTCCGGCATCCGCTCGAGCTGCTCGGCGGTCGCGCCGATGACGACGTCCACGCCCTCGCCGAGGACGTTCAGGTCGGAGTCGGTGACGAGGGCGGCGACCTCGATCAGCAGGTCGTCGCCGAGGTCGAGCCCGGTCATCTCGCAGTCGATCCACACCAGCCGGTCGCTCATGCGGGCAGGCTAGACGGCTGCCATGATCGGCAGATGCGCTGGCACCGGTACGCCCTGCTGCTGGCGCTGGCCGGCTGCGCCGGGGGTCAGGACTGCACGCTGATCGGGTGCGCCTCGCAGCTGACGCTGCGGCTGCCCGCGGGCGTCGCCGCCGGGACCGCCTGCGTCGAGGGGGTGTGCACGTCCCAGGTCGTGGACGGGGCTCTGCTCGTCCCCCTGTCCCGGCGGGCGGACGGTGCCACCGCGAACGTCACCGTCACCCTGCCGGGTCGAGCCACGTCGTACGAGGGCGTCGTCGCCCTGTCCCGCACGCGCCCGAACGGCGAGGCGTGCGGGCCCGTGTGCGTCAACGGCACCGCCACGGTCGACGTCGCTGCAGGGCGGGTCGTGGGGGTCCCGTCGTAGGGTCCGCCGACGACTCCAGGAGGTCAGCAGTGGCAGACAGGGCAGCCGAGCTCGGCAAGGCGTACGCGATCGAGGGCGACGCGCTCGAGCTCGGGGCGGTGGTGCTGGACGGCGAGGCGCACCCCGACTCCCGCGTCCGGATGCCCCTGTCGATGCTGAGCCGGCACGGCCTGGTGGCAGGGGCCACGGGCACGGGGAAGACCAAGACGCTGCAGCTGATGGCCGAGCAGATGTCGACCGCCGGGATCCCGGTGTTCCTCGCCGACATCAAGGGCGACGTCTCGGGCGTGGCAGCGCCCGGAGCCGTCAGCGACCGCACCACCCAGCGGGCCGCGGAGACCGGGACCGACTGGACGCCGACCGCGTTCCCGACCGAGTTCCTGGCGCTGGGCGGCCTGGGGGAGGGCGTCCCGGTGCGGGCCACCATGACGTCCTTCGGCCCTGTGCTGCTGTCGAAGGTGCTGGGGCTCAACGACACCCAGGAGTCCAGCCTCGGCCTGGTCTTCCACTTCGCCGACAGGGCCGGGCTCCCGCTGCTCGATCTCAAGGACCTGCGGGCCGTCATCACCCACTTGACCAGCGACGAGGGCAAGGCCGACCTCAAGGAGCTCGGCGGGTTGTCCACTGCGACCGCGGGGGTGATCCTGCGCGAGCTCATCGGCCTCGAGGACCAGGGCGGCGACGTCTTCTTCGGCGAGCCGGAGTTCGACACCGCCGATCTGATGCGCGTCGCCGACGACGGCCGCGGCGTTCTGTCCGTCATGGGTCTGACGGCCGTGCAGGACAAGCCGAAGCTCTTCAGCACCTTCCTCATGTGGATGCTGGCCGACCTGTTCCACGACCTGCCCGAGGTCGGCGACGTCGACCAGCCCAAGCTCGTCTTCTTCTTCGACGAGGCGCACCTGCTGTTCGACGACGCCAGCGAGGCGTTCCTCGACGCGATCGCCCGCACCGTGCGGCTGATCCGCTCCAAGGGCGTCGGCGTCTTCTTCGTGACGCAGACCCCCAAGGACGTCCCGTCGGAGGTCCTCGCGCAGCTCGGCAACCGGGTGCAGCACGCCCTGCGCGCGTTCACGCCCGACGACGCCAAGGCCCTCAAGGCGACGGTCAGCACGTTCCCGGAGAGCGACGTCTACGACCTCAAGGAGCTGCTGACCTCGATGGGGATCGGCGAGGCCGCCGTGACGATCCTGTCCGAGCGGGGCGCGCCGACGCCGGTCGCGTGGACCCGCATGCGCCCGCCCGCGTCGCTGATGGCGCAGCTCGACCCGGCCGAGCACACCCGGATCGTGCAGGCCTCGCCGCTGATGGCTGAGTACGGCACGGTCGTCGACCGCGACTCGGCGTACGAGCGGCTGCTCGCGAAGGTGACCCCGCCCGAGCCGGAGCAGGCCCCTGAGGCCGAGCCGCAGGAGGCGCCCCGCCGGAGTGAGCGCCAGGAGGAAGGCGCTGTCGAGAAGGTCCTGGGCAGCAGCGTCTTCCGCAGCTTCGCGCGCTCCGCCGCCAGTGCCGCGGGTCGCGAGATCAGCCGGTCGCTGTTCGGGACGGCCCCCCGTCGGCGCAGGAGCACACGCCGGCGCTGACCCGGACGACACCTGCGCGTCATCCGGGCGCAATCCGCCGTGCCTACGGTCGCCGGGTGACGCAGCTGCCAGAGCGCGAGGCCGCGGTCCTTCGGGTCCTGCGCG
>JBKJQM010000375.1:0-2971 GCA_046594005.1 Mycobacteriales bacterium | reverse complement strand
CCGACGCGCTGGCGGCGCGCATCCGCAAGGAGTGCCTGGAGATGGCCGACCCGGACCCGACGTCGATGTGGGCGCACGTCTACGACGAGACGACGCCGCTGCTGCAGGAGCAGCAGGCCGAGTTCGAGGCCTACACCGCCGGCTTCGCCAGCGCAGGGGCGGGGCACTGATGGCCCAGCTCACGATGGCCAAGGCGCTCAACGAGGCGCTCCGCTCCACGATGGAGGAGGACCCGAAGGTCCTCGTCATGGGCGAGGACGTCGGCAAGCTCGGCGGCGTCTTCCGCGTGACCGACGGCCTGTGGAAGGACTTCGGCGAGGCCCGCGTCATGGACACCCCGCTCGCGGAGTCCGGCATCGTCGGCACCGCGATCGGCCTCGCGCTGCGCGGCTACCGGCCGGTGTGCGAGATCCAGTTCGACGGGTTCGTCTTCCCGGCCTACGACCAGATCGTCAGCCAGCTCGCGAAGATGCACGCCCGCAGTCGCGGCACCGTGAAGATGCCCATCACCATCCGCATCCCGTTCGGCGGGGGCATCGGCGCGGTCGAGCACCACAGCGAGTCGCCCGAGGCGTACTTCGCGCACACCGCCGGCCTGAAGGTCGTCGCGTGCTCCAACCCCGTCGACGCCTACACGATGCTGCGGCAGGCCGTGCAGTCCGACGACCCGATCATCTTCCTCGAGCCGAAGCGGAGGTACTGGGAGAAGGCGGAGGTCGACACCTCGGCCGCGCCCGACCCGCTGTGGAAGGCGCGCGTGGCCCGGCGGGGCACGTCCGCGACGCTCATCGCGTACGGCCCGATGGTCAAGACGTGCCTCGACGCCGCGACCGCGGCAGAGGAGGACGGCCGCGACCTCGAGGTCGTGGACCTGCGGTCGATCTCGCCGCTGGACTTCGAGACGGTGCGCGAGTCGGTGCGCCGCACCGGTCGCGCCATCGTCGTGCACGAGGCGCCGTCGTTCGTCGGCATGGGCGCCGAGATCGCGGCCCGGCTGTCCGAGGAGCTGTACTACGAGATGGAGGCGCCGGTGCTGCGCGTGACCGGTTACGACACCCCCTACCCGCCGTCCCGGGTCGAGGAGGAGTACCTCCCCGACCTCGACCGGGTGCTGCACGCCGTCGACCGATCGCTGGCCTTCTGATGTCGCGGCTCAAGGACTTCCGGCTGCCCGACCTCGGTGAGGGACTCACCGAGGGCGAGATCCTGCAGTGGATGGTGCAGCCCGGCGACACGGTCACGCTGAACCAGGTGATCGTCGAGGTGGAGACGGCCAAGGCCGCCGTCGAGGTGCCGTCGCCGTTCGCCGGCGTCGTCACCTCGATCCACCACCAGGCGGGTGAGACCGTCGACGTCGGCTCGCCGATCATCACCTTCGACACCGACCCGTCGGCCGGTCCGCTCGAGGCCGTGCAGGACGTGCAGGTCGTGGCCGAGCACCCCGAGGTAGGCGACATGGTGCCGTCGGTGCGCGAGCCCGGCCAGGAGGAGGGCGCCCTCATCGGCGAGGTCGGCAAGAACGGCCGTACGGCCACGCTGGTCGGCTACGGCCCGAAGTCCGTCACCGCCAAGCGCCGCGCCCGTGCGGACGCGCCGCCGCCGCCGGTCGCGGCCGTCGCACCTGCCGCCGTGACGCCTCCGCCGGCGCCCGCCCGGGTGTCCGCGCTGCAGGTCGGGCAGACCGCCGCCGTCCGCTCCGGCGCCGTGACGGTGCTGGCCAAGCCGCCGGTGCGCAAGCTCGCGAAGGAGCTCAGCGTCGACCTGTCGGTCCTCACCGGGACCGGTACGGGCGGCACGATCACCCGGGCCGACGTCGAGGCCGCCGCGACCAGTCCCGTTGTGCCGCAGGTGGTCTCGGCCGCACCCGACTACGACCCGGCCACGCGGGAGACCCGCATCCCGGTCAAGGGCGTGCGCAAGCACACCGCGGCGGCGATGGTCGCGAGCGCGTTCACAGCGCCGCACGTCACGGAGTTCATCACCCTCGACATGACGCCGACGATGGAGCTGCGCAGCCGCGTCCAGGCGCTGCCGGAGTTCCGGGACGTCAAGGTCACGCCGCTGCTGTTCGTCGCCAAGGCGCTGCTGCTGGCCGTGAAGCGCAACCCCGGCATCAACGCCACGTGGTCCGACGACGAGATCGTGGTCAAGGACTACGTGCACCTCGGCATCGCGGCGGCCACCCCGCGCGGGCTGATCGTCCCGAACGTCAAGGACGCCGACCGGATGTCGCTGCCGGAGCTGGCCACCGCGCTGCAGTCGCTGACCGAGACCGCCCGCGCAGGGAAGACGACGCCGGCCGACATGACCGGCGGCACGATCACGATCACGAACGTCGGCAGCTTCGGGGTGGACAACGGCACGCCCATCATCAACCCGGGCGAATCGGCGATCCTGTGCTTCGGCGCCGTCCGCCCGATGCCGTGGGTGGTCGAGGCCACCGACGGGAGTCAGAGCGTCGTCGTCCGGCAGGTGACCCAGCTGTCGCTGTCGTTCGACCACCGCAACGTCGACGGCCAGCTCGGGTCGCAGTTCCTGGCCGACGTCGCCCGCGTGCTGTCCGACCCGATGACCGGACTGGTCTGGGGGTGACCGTCTTCCGGCCGTCGCACGCCGGCATCTGCGTAGGCGACCTGAAGGCGTCGCTGCGCTTCTGGCGCGACGGGCTGGGCTTCGACGTGCAGCACTCGTACGACCTGACGACCGCGATGGTGCCCGGTCTCGGGCCGGCGCTCGAGGTCGCCGACCCGGTCGAGCTGTCCTCGACGATGCTGAAGCTGGACGAGACGACGGTGGAGCTGCTGGCCTACCGGACGCCGGCGCCGACAGGCGTGCCGCCGGCCAGCCGGGGCCGGCTCGGGCTGACGCACCTGTCGTTCCTGGTCGAGGACGTGGAGGCCGCCGCCGCGCACCTGGTCGCGCACGGCGGCACCGTCGTCGAGACGACACGGCAGGACCTGGGCATCGCGGT
>JBKJQM010000295.1:0-14083 GCA_046594005.1 Mycobacteriales bacterium | reverse complement strand
CCTGCACCCGGGCCGGCGCCCCCGCGGGGACGGCTGCGGAGTAGGACGTCAGGGGTCCCTCGGCCCGGGTGCAGGCGGTGTCCACCGCGTCCGGCAGGACCGTGGTGACGCTGCACGTGCGCGGCCTGGCGCCGAGCACCGCCTACGGCGCCCACGCCCACGTCAACGCGTGCGGCGCCACGGGCGCTGCCGCCGGCCCGCACTACCAGGACCAGCGCGCACCCGTCGGCCACGCGGCAGACGTCGCCTACGCCAACCCCGACAACGAGATCTGGCTCGACCTGACCACCGACGGGGAGGGCAACGGCGCTGCTCAGACGGTCGTCACCTGGCAGTTCCGGGCTGACGGCGCGAACAGCGTCGTCGTGCACGCCCAGCAGACCGCTGCCGGTCCGGACGGCTCCGCCGGGACCGCCGGGCCGCGGCTGGCGTGCCTGCGCGTCGACTTCTGATCGCGGGCCCGGGTCGTGACCGCGAGCAGCGACGCCGACGCTGTCGGGCGGGTCGCAGGTGGCGACCGGGCTGCCCTGGCTGAGCTGTACGGCGAGCACGCCCCCTGGCTGGTGCTGAGGCTGTCGCGCCGCTGCAACGACCCGGGACTCGTCGACGAGGTCGTGCAGGACACCTTCCTCGCGGTCTGGAAGGGGGCCCGGCGCTGGGACGGCCGCGGGGAGGTCGCTGCGTGGGTGTGGGGGATCGGCGTCCGTCGGCTGGTGGACGCCCTGCGCCGCCGGCCCGCCGCCGCGTCGGTGCTCGTCGAGGGCGCCGCCGGCGTCGTCGCGTCTGCCGAGGAGCAGGTGCTGCTGGGCGTCGAGTACGGGGACCTCGGCGGGGCGCTCACCCGGTTGTCGCCCGAGCTGCGCGCCGTCGTGCAGGCGACGGTCCTGGACGGGCTCACCACCCGGGAGGCCGGCCGGTTGCTCGGCATCCCTGCCGGGACCGTCAAGACCCGCATGTCGCGCGCCAAGATCGCCTTGAGACAGGAGCTGGCATGACCCCCGCCGTCGCATGGCATCCCGACGCAGCGTCCCTGGAGGCGTACGTCGACGAGCGCGCGAGCATGGCACTGGCCGCCTCTGTCGAAGCCCACGTGCTGTCCTGCCGGAGCTGCCGGCTCGCGCTCGCGCCGACGGCGGCGCCGATGCGGCTCGCCGCGGTCTGGGAGGGCCTCGAGGACCGGCTCGACGCCGACGAGCGCTCCTGGGAGGAGCGGCTGCTGCGCCGTCTCGGCGTGGCCGAGGCGGACGCGCGGGTCCTGCTCGCCGCGCCCACCATGCGCCGTGCCTGGTGGCTGGCTGTCGCGCTGACGCTGGCCTTCGCGGTCGTGGCCGGCCGGATCGAGCCCAGCGGCGGTGACGTCGTCCTCGTGCTCGCTCCGCTGGTGCCGGTCCTGGCCACCAGCATGGCCTACCTGCCTCGCCTGGACGCGGCGCTGTCGACGACGGCAGCCACGCCGTACCCGGCCGGGCGTCTGCTGCTGCTGCGCAGCGGGGCAGTCGCGTCCGCGTCGACGCTGCTGGCCGTCCTCGCCTGCACGGCGCTGCCGGTCGGCACGGGCGAGGCGCTGGTGTGGCTGCTGCCCGCCGCGGCCCTGACCGCGGCGGTCCTCGCGCTGTCCAGGTGGGTGGACGGCGGCGTCGCGGCGGCGGCCTGCAGTGCCGGTTGGATGGTCGCGGTGTGGAGTGCCGGGCATCGTGCCGCCGACCCGCTCGCCGTGTACGGGCCGGACGGCCAGCTCGCCAGCGCAGCCCTGCTGGCCGCCGCCGTCGTCGTGCTGGTCCGGTACCGCCACCGCCTCGACCCCGGGAGTGCCGCATGAGCGTCCACGTCGCCGACCTCTCCAAGAGCTTCGGCCGCACCCGGGCCCTCGACGGCCTCGACCTGGACCTGGGCCCGGGCGTCACGGGGCTGCTCGGACCCAACGGCGCGGGGAAGTCCACCCTGCTGCGGGTGCTCGCCACGGTGCTGGCGGCCGACCGGGGCAGCGTGTCGCTGCTGGGCCTGGACCCGACCCGCCCGGACGAGCGGACCGAGGTGCGCCGTCTCCTGGGGTATCTGCCGCAGGACGTGGGGGCCTACCCGTCGTTCTCGGTGCGCGAGTTCGTCGACTACGTGGCCGTGCTCAAGGAGCACACCGCGCGAGCGCCACGACGCCGCGAGGTGGACCGTGCGCTCGAGCTCGTCGACCTGACCGACAAGGCCTACGACAAGGTCCGCACGCTGTCGGGCGGCATGCGTCGCAGGCTGGGACTGGCGTGTGCCCTCCTCGGCAGGCCCGAGCTGCTCGTCCTGGACGAGCCCGCTGTCGGCCTGGACCCGGAGCAGCGCCTGCGCTTCCGCGAGCTGGTGTCCTCGGAACCGGGACGGACCGTGGTGCTGTCCACCCACCAGACCGAGGACGTCGCCGCGCTGTGCCACCACGTCGTGGTCGTCGACGCCGGCCGGGTGCTGTTCCGCGGCTCACCGTCCGAGCTGGCTGCCTCCGCCGCCGGCCGGGTCTGGCGCAGCGACGTCCGCGAGCCCGGCGCGTCGCTGGCCTGGACCGCCGGCGACGGGAGCACCCGGCAGATCGGTCGACCACCGGCCGGCGCCGATCTGGTCGCGCCGACCGTCGAGGACGCCTACCTCGTGCTGGTCGGGGCCAAGGCCCTGACCGAGCCGGCTCCGGTCGGTGCCTGATGGAGATCGCCGCACTCGTCGCGCTGGTGCTGCTGGAGCGGATGCGCCCCGACCTGCCCCTCCGCCGGGCGTGGGCCGGGCTGGCAGGCGATCGGCCCGCGCTGCCGCTCCGCGTGCCCGTGCCGGCGGCGCTGGCGGGCCTGGACCTGCGGCGGCTGGCGCTGCGGCTGACCACCGTGCTCGTGGCGTACGTGCTGTGGCGGACGTTCGCCCCCCCGTTGGACGCCGACCCCTACGAGGGGCTGAACCGCTTGGTCGGGCTGGTGCCGGCGGGCATCGGGCTCGGGGTCCTGGCCATGGTCGCCGCCACCGCCGGGCGCGACCGCGATCAGGAGCTGCTCGACGCGCTGCCGGCCGCAGCACGCTCCCGGGTGTGGGGCTGGGCGGTGCTGCTCGGGGGCGCTGCCCTCGCGGAGTACGCGCTGCTCGTGGCCGTCCGGTTCGGACGGGCCGAGCCGGCGTACCCGGCACTGCTGCCGAGCGCCTGGGAGCTCACGGCGGGTCCGCTGATGCTGCTGGGCGGCGGTCTGCTCGGTCTGCTCGTGGCACGGCTGGTGCACCCCTGGCTCGCGGCTCCGGTGGCGGTTGCGCTGGGCATAGCCGGAGTGGTGCTGCTCTCCGCGGACGGTGCCGGCACGCAGATGCTCGCCCCCGCTCTGGAGCGGATCCAGTACCACGAGGACGGCCGGGTCGTCCTGGAGCCGGGGTCGTTCGCCTGGCACAACGCCTACCTGCTGGGCCTGTGCGCCCTGGGGCTGACTGCCGCTCTGCTGCGGGAGCCGGGCCGCCGCCGGGGGCTGGTCGCCGCCGCCGTCCTGTCGCTCGCCGGGACCGCGCTCGCCGGCGCCTCCGCGCTGCCGTGACCGGGGTGCAGCTTCCCCCCTGGCGAGTGGCCGCGAGCCTTCCCGGGCTGCGGATCGCGGTCCTGCTGGCGGCCGGAGGTCCGGTGTTCGTCGCCCGCGCGGGCGACGAGTCCGAGGCCGGGCTGCGCCTGCTGCTGGCGGGACTGGCGGCGGCGGTGGCGCTCGCGCTGGTCTGGGACGACCGCTGCGCCCCGCTGACCGCAGCGACCCCGGCCGGGCTGCCCGCGGTACGGGCGGGTCGGGGAGCCGTGCTGCTCTGCGCGCTGGCCGCAGGCTGGGGGGCGTGCGCGCTGGCGGCGGAGCGCGCCGCCGCGGACACCCCGGTGACCGCGATCGCCGTCCCGGTCCTCGCTCTGACGGCCCTGCTCCTGGCGGCGACCGGACTCGTCGCCCGTGGGCGGGACGGCGAGCCGGTCGGTGCCTACCCGGTGCCGGTGCTCCTGCTGGTGGTCGTGCTCCTCGGCCGGCTGCCGGACCGCTGGAGCCTCCTGGTCACTCCCGGCTCCGGCGACTGGCCCGAGGCTCGCACGCGCTGGCTGGTGCTGCTCGGCGCGTCCGTCGGCACGGTGCTGGTCCTGTCACGCGACGCCGCCTCGCGCCCGTTGCGCACCTTCCTTCAGGCGCCGAGCACCCGGTCGAGGTAGTCGTTGGTGAAGCGTCGCTCCGGATCCAACCGGTCTCGCACCGCGACGAACTCGTCGAACCGCGGATAGCGCTGGCGCAGCTCGGCGGCCCCCAGGGTGTGCATCTTCCCCCAGTGCGGCCTGCCCTGCGCCGTCCCCATCAGCGCCTCGACGGCGTCGAAGTACGTCGTCGGGTCGGTGCCCTTCCACACGTGCACGGCGACGTACGCCGAGTCGCGCCCCGACGCGGTCGACAGCGGGATGTCGTCGGCGGGCGCCACGCGCACCTCGACCGGGAAGCTGATCCGCAGGCCGAGCCGCTCCGGCAGGTCCTTGAGCTCCGCGAGCACACGCGGCAGCTCGGAGCGGGGGACCGCGTACTCCATCTCGCGGAAGCGCACCCGGCGAGTGGCGGTGAAGACCTGGGGCGCGGCGTCGGTGTAGGTGCGGGCCGACAGCGCCTTCGCGGCCAGCCGGTTGATGCGCGGGATCGCTGACGGCACGGCCGCGCCCAGGCGGCAGGTGGCCTCGAAGACGCCGTTCGACAGGACCTCGTCATCGAGCGCCTTGCGCAGCGCCGAGAGCGGCCGGGCAGGGCCCGTGCTGCGGTTGTTGCGCTTCGTGAGCGCGATGTCGGTGTGCGGGAACCAGTACAGCTCGAAGTGCTCGTTGTCGGCCACGTGCTGCTCGACGTCACGCAGGACGTCGGCGAAGGGCAGCGGGCCCTCCTCGGCGGTGAGCAGGAAGGCCGGCTCCGCCTGCAGGGTCACGGCGGTGACGATGCCGAGGGCCCCGAGCGAGACCCGCGCGGCGGCGAAGACCTCCGGCTCCTCGTCGGCCGAGCAGGTGAGCACGCTGCCGTCCGCGAGGACGATCTCCAGGCCCACGACCTGCGTGGCGAGCGCGCCGCTGTCGCGGCCGGTGCCGTGCGTGCCGGTCGAGATCGCACCGGTGACGGTCTGCCGGTCGATGTCGCCCATGTTGGTCAGGCCGAGGCCCTCGGCCGCGAGCCGCGCGTTGAGCCGGTGCAGCGGCAGCCCGCCCTGCACGGTGACGCGGTGCCGGTCCCGGTCGACCTGCAGCACGCGGTCCATGCGGTCCATCTGCAGCAGCACGCCGTCCGTGAGGCCGATCGCGGTGAACGAGTGGCCGCTGCCGATCGCCTTGACCCTGCGCCCGGCGGCGGCGGCCTCCTTCACGATGCGTGCCACGTCGTCCGTGGACGCCGGGTGCTCCACGGCTGCCGGCGCCATGCTCTGGTTGCCCGCCCAGTTCTGCCACATGGCGTGGATCCTCTCGCACCTGTGGCCGGCGCGCACGGGTCCCGCCTGCCGAGACCGGGACAGGCGCCTACGATCCGGGAGTGACTGCCCCCACTCCGCGCGTCGGCCTCGTGCACTCCGGTGCGTCCGCCGACCTCCTCGTCGCCTACCTCACCCGCGCCGGCCTGGCGGTCGTCGACGGTGCCGCCGACGTCCTGCTGGTCCTCGGACCCGCCGATCCGGCGCCGCTGCTGGCCGCCGCCGAGGCCGGGACACCCGTGCTGCTGGTCGGCGCAGAGCACGCGCCCGCGCTCTGGGACGCCGCCGGGCTGCTGCCCGGCCGCGTCCTGCCCCCGCACCCGGTCCGGGTCCGCCCCGGCCGCGACGCCGGTGAGGTGGCCGCCCGCCTCGGGGGCGACGAGCTGGTGCTGCACGACGGGTGGCCGCTGCAGGACAAGACGGCCGACGACGTGCAGGTGCTGCTGACCGCGAACAGCGCGTTCACCGACCACCCGGTGGCCACCTGGCGACCGCAGACGGGGGTCGGCACCCTGACGCTCGGCTCGGGCCCGGCGACCCTCGACGACCCGGCGTTCGCGCGCATCGTGCACCGCGTCCTGCGGCACGTGCTCGGCCTGCGGGACGCGGCTCCGGTGCGCATCGGGATGCTCGGCTACGGCGCCATCGGCCACGAGCACGCGGTGGCGATCGGCCGCACCGACGGCCTGGAGCTCGCGGCGGTCTGCGACCCCGTACCGGCCCGCATCGAGGCGGCGCGGGCGTACGCCCCCGACGTCCGCGGGCACGCCGCCGGTGAGGACCTGCTGGCCGACGACGGCGTGGACCTCGTCATCGTGTCGACGCCGCCGAACACGCACGCCGACTGGGTGCTGCGCGCCCTGCAGGCCGGCAAGCACGTCGTCGTCGGGAAGCCGTTCTGCATCACGGTGCAGGAGGCGGACCGCCAGATCGCGGCCGCCGCGGAGGCTGGCCTGACGCTGGCCGTCTACCAGAACCGCCGTTGGGACGCCGACTACCTGGCGGTCAAGGCCGCGGTGCGGGCCGGCCGGCTCGGCGAGGTGTTCCACCTGGAGACCTTCGTGGGCGGCTACGACCACCCCTGCAACTTCTGGCACAGCGACGCCGAGATCAGCGGCGGGGCCATCTACGACTGGGGCAGCCACTACCTGGACTGGGTGCTGGACCTGCTGCCGCAGCAGGTCGAGTGGGTGTCCGCGACCGCCCACAAGCGCGTCTGGCACGACGTGACGAACGCCGACCACACCCGCGTCCTGCTGCACTTCGCGGACGGCGTCGAGGCGGAGTTCACCCACTCGGACCTGGCCGCGGCGCGCAAGCCGAAGTTCTACGTCCTCGGCACGCAGGGCGCGCTGGTCGGCGACTGGCAGCAGGAGCGCATCGTCAGCCGCTCGCCCATCGGGCTCGTCCAGGAGGACCGCTTCGCCGTCTCCGACGCGCCCGCGGCGCTGTCGCTCTACGACGCCGCCGGGTCCCGCACGTCGCTGGCCGTCGCCGCGCCGCCCGCACAGCCGTTCCACCGCGAGCTCGCGGACCGGCTGCTGTCGGGCTCGCCGATGTCGGTGACGCCGGAGGGCAGCCGCCGCAACATCGCCGTCATGCAGGCGGCCACGACGTCGGCTGCCGACGGCGGACGACCGGTCGCGCTGCCGCTGGCGTGAGCGAGGTCCGCTGGGGCTTCCTCGGCGCGGGGATGATCGCGACGACCGCACTCGGTCCCGCGGTGCACGCCGCCGCAGATGCGGTGCTGCACGCCGCCGCCGCGCGCGACCCCGACCGCGCCGCGGCTCTTGGCCCGGTGCGCGTCCACGCGACGTACGACGACCTGCTGGCCGACGACGAGGTCGAGGCGGTGTACGTGGCGCTGTCCAACGACCTGCACCTGCCGTGGACGCTGGCCGCCCTGGAAGCCGGCAAGCACGTGCTGTGCGAGAAGCCACTCGGGCTCGACGCGGGTCAGGTCGAGCAGATGGCGGCGGCGGCCGGAGACCTGCTCTGCGTCGAGGCGTCCTGGTACCGCTGGCACCCGCGCGTGCGCCTGGCGCAGGCGCGGCTGGCGGACATCGGCCGGGTGCGGCACGTCGCCGCCGGCTTCACCTTCGCCGGGCAGCTCGAGGGCAACTACCGGCTCGAACCGGGCCGCGGGGGAGGGGCTCTCTACGACGTCGGCTGCTACGCCGTGTCGGCGTGCCTGTGGGCGGTCGGACAGGGGCTGCCCGCCGACGTCGTCGCCCGTTCCGAGCTCGGCCCCACCGGGGTGGACCTCGACACCCGCGCGATCCTGCGCTGGGAGGACGGCGCCGAGGCCGAGGTGCACGCCGGGATCTCGACGCCCGACGGCCAGTGGCTGGTGGTCACCGGCGAGACCGGCGAGCTCGAGCTGCGGGACGCGCCGTACACGTCTTGGAAGGACGACGACACCGAGCTGTGGGTCTCCGACGGCGCGGGTACCGAGCGCGTGCCGGTGCCGGCGACCGACCCGTACCGCGTCATGGTCGAGGAGTTCTCCTCGGTGCTGCGGGGCGGGCCCGGCTGGGTGCTGCCGCTCGAGGAGTCGCGGCAGACGGCTGCGGTGCTCGACGCCGCCTTCGCCAGTGCCGCGCAGGGCGGGGAGCCGGTCCTCCTAGGCTGAGCGCGTGGAGACGCTGAGCATGACCAAGGTGGCCGAGCGCATGGGCATCGGTCCGACGGGTGTGCGGGACCTGGTCAAGGCTGGTCACCTGCTGACGGTGCCGGGCGAGGACGGCAAGCCGGTCGTGCCCGCCGAGCAGCTCGACGGCGACGTGCTGGTCAAGCACCTGGTGCCGGTGCTGACGCTGCTGCGGGACGCGGGCTACTCCAGCACCGAGGCGCTGAGCTGGCTGACGACCCCCGACGAGACGCTGCCGGGGACGCCGTTGCAGGCGCTGCACGAGAACCGCGCCACCGAGATCAAGAGGCGCGCGCAGGCGCTCGCCTGGTAGCTCAGTCGGCGTTGTCCGTGCCGGAGTTCTCCTCCGGCTCCAGCTCCTTCCTGCGCAGGAGGACCGTCGTCGCAGCCAGCACCACCACGAGCGCCCCGAGGATGCCGACCTCGACCATCGCCCGCGCGAACTGCGGACCCTCGTCCAGGTAGTCGCTGGGCGCCTTCACCGCGAGCACCACGATCTCCTTGATGCAGACCAGGATGCCGGCGATGAGGAACGGCTCCGCGACGATCTGCCGGTCCTTGAGCGTGATGCGCACGGCGTACAGCAGCTCGACGAAGATGAAGACCAGCAGGAGCGCGTCGAGCACCTCGATCATCGCGTCGGGCTTGCCCTGGCCGGCTCCCTTGACGAGCTCGGCGGCCGCGCGCACCACGAGCACGCCCGCGCCGGCGGCGAGCAGCACCGCGATGGACACGTAGACCGCGTCCTCGACCACCACGAGCATCCGGTTGCCGAGGCGCACGTGGCGCGGCGATTCGTCCTTGTCCGTCGGCGACATCCGCCGATCATGGCTCAGGAGGGCAAGAAGCTCGCGCCGACGATCACGGCCACCATGACGACGAACAGTCCCAGGATCGACAGGGCGATGATCATCGGCGTGCGGTTGCCGCTGACCGGGCCCATGTTCGGGGCGTTCGTGCGGTCGTCACCCGTCGCACCGGACAGGGAGTCCGACACGGCCGGGGTGTCGCCCGGATCGATCCCACCGCCGCTGGCCAGTCCTGCGGTCGCCGACGGGTCGGGGTCGGGGCTGTCTGTGGTCGAAGCTCGATCGTCCTGGGGCATGCACTGGGAGTCCCCGTTCAGGGGCGCGGGAACCCCGCCTCGCGCTCGCGCCGCCGACCTGCTACCTGCGGGCCGTCCAGGCACGGACCAGCCCGGGGACGGCGACGGTGGCCCGTCTCCCGGCGCCCACCGACACCCGCTGGCCGAGGACTTCGTAGTCCGCCTTCTCGATCTCGTCGAGGATGCCGCCGTACAGCGCCAGTGCCGTCTCGATGCACGGCCGGCTCGTCGGGTGCAGCAGCCGCACGCCGTGCGCCGCGCTCCGGTAGATCTCCCGCGTGCGGGCGACCTCGAAGGCCAGCAGCCGCCGGACCGGGCCGTCGACGACGCCGTGCTCGAGGTGCTCGCGCGTCACGCCGAACGCCGCGAGGTCCTCCATCGGCAGGTAGACCCGGCCCCGGCGCAGGTCCTCGCCGACGTCGCGCAGGAAGTTGCTGAGCTGGAAGGCGACCCCCAGGTCGCTGGCGTAGGGGTCGGCCACCTCCCGGGGCACCAGGGGCTCGAGCACCGGGACCATCTCCAGCCCGATGACCGCCGCGGAGCCGTACACGTAGACCATCAGGTCCTCGTACGTCGCGTACTCGGTCACCGTCAGGTCCATCCGCATGCTGGCCAGGAACGCCTCGACGTACTCCATCGGCACGTCCCAGCGGCGGACGGTGTCCACGACTGCGCGGCTGATCGGGTGGTCGCTCCCGCCGGCCTCGACGTCCTTGACGAACTGCTCGCCCCAGCCGACCAGCCAGTCGGCCTTCTCGGCGTCGGTCAGCGTGCTGGCGAGGTCGTCGACGATCTCGTCGGCGTAGCGCGCGAAGCCGTACAGGGCGTGCACGTACGGCCGCTTCCACGCCGGCAGCAGGAGGGTCGCCAGGTAGTAGGTCTTGCCGTGCGAGGCGTTGAGGCGGCGGCACGCCTCGTACGACTCGCGCAGGGTCGGGTCACGGATCCCTGCGGCGTCCAGCTCATTGGCGCTCACCGGCCGGAGTCTGCCAGGTGCGGTGCCGCCGGACCCTTCTGCACACGTCGTGATCCATCTCGGGCGGCCGACACGCGTGATCGCTCCCGGTGTGGACCGCGATGTGTGCGAGGAGGCCCGGGCTCAGGCCGCCCGGCGGCGGCGTGCGGCGACGGTGGCGGCGCCGGCCATCAGCGCCAGCGCCAGGAGCGGCACCGGCCCCAGACCCGTCGCGGCCAGCGAGCCGCCGCCGCGCGAGCTGTCGGCCGGGCCGTCGGTCGAGGGCGCAGCGACCGGCGGCGTCGTGTCGGCGGGCGGCGTCGTCGAGCCGGGGGCGGTCGCGGCGGTCGGCAGGGTGACCTCGAAGACCTCGACGCCGCGGACGACGTCGGCGGTGTAGACGAGGTTGGTCTTCTTCCCGGGGATGGCCACGCCGGCGGCGTCGCGCTGCGGGACCCAGTACGCGTCCCACACCTCGGTCGCGGCGCCGGTCGCGTAGCCCAGCTGCGTGATGTTGCGGGCGTCGCGGACGTCCAGGATGCGCATGCCGGCGCCGTACCAGCCCTGCGCCACGAAGCCGTCCTGGTGCACGTCGAACCAGTGCGCCGAGCAGAAGGCGGTGGCGGGCGGGGTCGCGCCGGCCTCGAACTCCGCCGGCGCGTTGGTCGAGTCGAGCGGGGTGATGGTGCCGACGCCGACCTTCTTGCCGTCGGGGTTCTTGGCCCGGTAGGCGGCGCCGTCCAGGTCAGGGACGTACCAGGTCTGGAAGCTGCCGGCCCGGTCGCAGACGACCTCGTCGCCGTCGTTGGCGTAGTCCTCCTCGGTCACGAGCAGGACGTTGCCGTTGGCGATCGACGGCGGGGCGCCCGGCCGGAAGGCCTTGGCGTTGGGCCGCATCGAGTTGTGCTGGATGAAGTCGTTGAGCCCGGGCTCGATGCCCTGGGCGTTCGTGGCGTTGACCAGGACCGGCTTCAGCGGGTTGCTGACGTCGAAGGCGGCGGCGCCGCCGGAGCCGGTGTGCCAGCCCAGGACGCCGTCGAAGTCCCAGTAGTGGCCGGCCCCGGAGGTGAAGACCGAGTTGGGCCCGGCAGCCGGCGAGAACACCTCCGCCACCTGCTTGGGGTGGTCGAGGTCGGTGAAGTCCAGGACCGAGAAGAAGCCCTCGCGGCCGCCGGCGGTGTAGGCGTAGCGGCAGTCCGCCTGGCTGACGCACTGCACGGTGTGGGTGCTGGAGGTGATCTCGCCGATCTCCGTCGTGGCGCGCGTGAACGGCCTGTCCGGGTCGGTGACGTCGATGATCGCGATCTGCGGGTCGTCGGCGGCGTTCACGTGGTCGACGTCGTCCGTCGCGAGGCGCAGCAGGTCCACGCCGGCGATCACGAAGCGGGTGAGCTTCCCGCCGATGACGCGCTCGCCGTAGGTCATCGACTCGTTCTCGAACAGCGCCTGGGTGAGCGAGCCCCGCAGGACCGGGTTGCGCGGGTCGGTGAGGTCCAGCACCGAGATGGTGTCCACGCTGGAGACGTAGGCGTACGGCCCGGTGCGGGCGAACTCCATGCTGATGGCGGCGGTCTCCGGGATGCCGGCGATCTGCCTGACGTTCGCGCTGGTCACCGACGGGATCGGCACGCTCTGGGCCCCGCGCTGGACGCTGGCGGAGCCAGGGGCGGCGTCCGCGGTCGCGGCCACGGCGGTGCCGGCGGCAACGAGGGCGGCGGTGGCCAGCCAGAGGCGGGTGGGCGTGCGGGTCATGGTTCAGCTCCAGCGGGTCGAGTTGGTCCCCCCTTCGACGTCGCTGTCCGAGGACCTGCCTGTGCGCAGGACGACGAGCGTCACCACGGCGGCGAGCAGCATGGGGACGCCGTACAGCGGTGGCCGGATGACGTTGCGCCCGCTCGGGGCGACCAGCACGCTCAGCACCAGGCAGCCGGCGCCGAGCGCGGTCGCGGCACGGGGACGGACGACGGCCGCCAGCAGGCACACGCCCCACAGGACGTACCAGGGCTGGACCACCGGCAGCAGCAGGGCCACCCCCAGCAGCGTGAGGCCCAGCGCCGTGAGCGGCCCGAGGCGGTCGGCGGCGAGCAGCAGTCCGGCGCACAGGAGCGCAGCGACGACGAGCCCGGCGGCCAGGACCGCGTCCAGCGCGCCGAGTGCCTGGCCGAGCCCGGTCAGCGGCGAGAACAGCGACAGCCGCGCGCGGCCGGCGTCGAGCGTCCCCAGCCAGCCCCAGCCGAGGCCGGTCCCGTACGCGGCGACCACCGCCGTCACGGCGGCCGCGGCGCCGACGAGGCCGGCGCGGCGGAGCCGGGGGCGCCAGCCGGGGACGGCGAGCGGGAGGTAGGCGAGCGCGGCCAGCGCCGGGACCTTCACCAGCGCGGCCAGCGTGACCAGCACCGCGGCAGCGACGAGAGCGGCCGACCCCCGCACGGTGAACGCGAGCGCCACGCCGGCAGCCATCAGCCCGACCATGAGGGCGTCGTTGTGGCCGCCGCTCACCAGGTGCAGCAGCACGACCGGGTTCGCGACGCCGAGCCACAGGGCGCGGCCGCTCCCGGGCGCGAGCCGCGCCAGGGCCCAGCCGATGAGCGCCACTCCGATGACGGCGAGCAGCCGCAGGCCGACCAGCGCGGGGACGACGTGGTCGCCGGTGATCCGCACCACGAGGCCGGCGAGGGACAGCCAGACCGGGCCGTACGGCGCGGGGGAGTCCTTCCACACGTCGTCGACGCCGGCGCTGAGCGGCCCGCCCAGGGACGCCGGTCCCTGCTCGTACGGGTCGCGGCTGGCGGCCACCAGCGCCGCCTGGCCGGCGTAGGCGTACAGGTCACGGCTGCCCAGCGGCGGGGTGAGCAGCAGCGGGACCGACCACAGGACGGACGCGCGGACGAGCACGGGGGAGGCGGCTGCGCGCAGCGCCCACCAGGCGCCGGCGAGCAGCACGAGCCCCGCGACGCACAGACCCAGCGCGAGGGCCGTCTGCTCCCGCAGCAGGCCCCAGCCGGGCGCCAGGGCTCCGACACCGGTGGCGCCGAGCGCCAGCAGCGCGCTGCCGAGCGTGCCGGCCACCAGCAGCCGGCGGGAGGTCATGGCGCAGACGCTAGAGGGCGAGCCTCATGGCCCGGCTCCGGTAGCCCTTGTCCTTGCCGAGGATCCGCTCGGCGGCCAGCCTCCCGGACACCAGGACCATCGGGACGCCGACGCCCGGCTGCGTGCCCGAGCCCGCGAACACGACGCCCTCGACCTTCGGGGCGAGGTTGGTCGGGCGGAACGGCCCGGTCTGCAGGAACGAGTGCGCGGCGGCGAACGGCGCGCCCTGCTCCATGCCCCGGCGCTGCCAGTCGGCAGGCGTGGTGACGTCCTCGACCTCGATGCCGTCGCCGAAGCCCACGTAGCCCATGGCCTCGAGCCGGGCGACCGCCTCGTCGTGGTAGCGCGGGCCGACGACGTCCCAGTCGATGCCGGCGGAGGTGTTCGGCGTCGGCAGCAGCACGTAGTAGATGTGCTTGCCGTCGGGGGCCAGCGACGGGTCGCTGTACGTGGGCTCGGTGACCAGGATCGACGGGTCGCTCATGAGCTGCTTCTTGTCGATGAGCTCGTCGAAGACCCCGCGCCAGGAGCGCCCGAAGTGAATGTTGTGGTGGGCGGTCTTCGTGTAGGCCTGCGTCGAGCCGGCCAACAGCAGGAAGCAGGACGGGGAGTACGCCAGCGACTTCACCCGCCGCGGCGTCGCCTCGGGCGGCAGCAGCTCGCGGTAGGCCATCGGCAGGTCGGGGTTGAGGATCACGACGTCCGCGGGGATGCGCTCGCCGTCCGCGGTCTCCACGCCGACCGCCCGGCCGTGCTCCACGAGCACCTTCGAGACGCTGACGCCGTACCGGAGGTCCACGCCGTGCTTCTCGGCGGC
>JBKJQM010000273.1:0-5865 GCA_046594005.1 Mycobacteriales bacterium | reverse complement strand
AGCACCGGGCTGACCTCGTAGCCGTACAGCCGGTCGAGCACGCGGCGGGTCTCCTGCGCGTCGACCAGCGCCCGGTCGAGCTCGCGGGGGGTCTCGACGGCGTGCTGGATCGCCTGCGGGGTGATCTCGTGGAAGACCATCCGGTGGACCGGGACCTTCGGGTTCAGCGTCTCGAGCAGGTGCCAGGCGATGGCCTCGCCCTCGCGGTCCTCATCGGTCGCGAGGTAGAGCTCGTCCGCCTCCTTGAGCAGGGCCTTGAGCTTGGCGACCTGTTGGCGCTTGTCGGCGCTGACGACGTAGAGCGTGGCGAAGTCGTTGTCGACGTCGACCCCGAGGCGGGCCCAGGCCTGGCCCTTGTGGCTGGCCGGGACGTCCGCGGCGTTGCGCGGCAGGTCGCGGATGTGGCCGATCGAGGACTCGACGACGTAGCCCGGGCCGAGGAAGCTGGCGATCTTCTTGGCCTTGGCGGGCGACTCGACGATCACCAGGCGGGTGCCGGTGGTGCCGGTGCGGCGACGACCCTTGGCGGGCGCGCCGAGAGCGGCCTCGGCGGTCGGGGTGTCGGTGTCGGGCACGGGTCTCCAGGGGTGCTGCGGGCGGGCTGGGTGCGGCGGCAGTGTGCGACGGCGGCGGTCCGGTGTCGAACGGGCGCCCCGGTCGAGTGTGCACGACGTCGCGCTCAGACCCGGGCCGGCACGACCGCAAAGAAATCCTTGCAACGGTGTCTTTGCAGTTCTACGGTCTCGAGCATGACCGAGCTCCCTCCCCCCGGCAGCAGCGTGCGCGTCACCGACCCCGCGGCGCTGCGCGCCCTCGCGCACCCCCTGCGGACCCGCCTGCTCGGCTTGCTGCGGCTGCACGGGCCTGCCACGGCCACCCTGCTCGCGCAGCGAGTCGGTGAGAGCAGCGGCGCGACCAGCTACCACCTGCGCGAGCTCGAGCGGTACGGCTTCGTCACCGACCTGCCCGGCCGGGGGACGGCGCGCGAGCGGTGGTGGCAGGCCGCGCACCGCAGCACGTCGTGGAGCACGAACGACTTCGCCGGAGCGGACGGCGAGGTCGCCGCGGAGCTCGAGCGCCGCATCATCGACCTGCGCGGCACGATGCTCGGCGCCTGGCTCGCGCAGCGCGCCTCCCTCCCGGCCGAGTGGGTGGGGACGGCGAGCTTCAACGACCTCCCGCTGCGCCTCACGCCCGACCAGACCGCGGAGCTGGCGGCGGAGCTCGACGAGGTGCTGGTGCGCTGGCGCGACGGGCGCCAGCTGCCGCCGGGCGATCCGGACGCTGTCGTGGTGCAGGTCTTCACCGAGCTGTTCCCGCTGTCGGACTACCCGCTGTGACCGCGGTCCTCGACGCCGCGACCGCGCAGCGGCGCTTCGTGCTGCTCACGGCCCTGCGCTGGCTGCCGGTCGGCTTCGTCGCGCCGGTCACCGTCCTGCTCGCGGCCTCTCGCGGGCTGTCCCCGGTCGAGGTCGGGCTGGCCTTCTCCGCCCACGGGCTGGTCGTCGTCCTGCTCGAGCTCCCGACCGGCGGCCTCGCGGACACGCTCGGGCGGCGTCCCGTGCTGCTGCTCTCGAGCGCCTGCAGCCTGGTCGGCCTGCTCGTGCTGGCCGCCGCCCACAGCGTGGTCGGGTTCGCCGTGGCGTACGCCGTGATCGGCGTCGGGCGCGCCCTGGACTCCGGGCCGCTGGAGTCCTGGTTCGTCGACGCGGCCGCCGCGACCGGGACCGACCCCACGCGAGGGCTGTCCCGGGGCGGCGTCGCCGACGGGCTGTCCCTGGCGCTCGGTGCGGTCGTCGGCGGACTGCTGCCGCTGCTGTTCGCCGACCTGCTGGTCGCGCCCTTCGTCGCCGCCGCGGCGCTGACGGCGGTGTCGATGGCCGCCGTCGCGGTGCTCGTGGTCCCGGTCGGGCCGGCAGTCCCGCACCGCACGGCCCGCCGCACCGCGCGGCAGGCGCTGCGCGAGGGGGTGGCCGACGTGCCCCGGACCGTGGTCGAGGCGGTCCGGCTCGCGCGGCGGGACCGGGCGCTGCGCCTGCTGCTCGTGCTGTCCGCCGGCACGGGCGGGGTGCTCGTCACTCTGGAGCTGCTCGCCCCGCTGCACGCGGCGACCCTGGCGGGCGGGCCGGTCGAGGGCGGGCGCGCCTGGAGCGCGGTGCTCGCCCTCGGGTTCGCCGCAGCGGCGCTCGGCTCCGGCCTGGCCGTCCGGGTGCTGCGCCTCGCGCACGGCGCCCTCGGTCGGGCCACCGCGGTCCTGTCGGTGCTCGCCGGCGGCGGGCTGCTGCTGATCGGCCTGTCGGGGCACCTGCTGCTGCTCGGCGGCGGAGCGCTGCTGTTCTACCTGCTCAACGGGGCGAGCTGGCCGTTGCGCAAGGCGCTGCTGCACAGCCGGGTGGCGGCGGCCCAGCGGGCCACGATGGTGTCGGTCAGCTCGCTGGCGCTGCAGGCCGGCGGCCTGCTCACCAACCAGGTGGCGCCGCGGCTGTACGAGGGCAGCGGCGCGGCGGGCGCGTTCGGAGCCGCCGGCGGCCTGCTGGTGCTGCTCGCGCTCGTGTCGCTGCGTCTGCCGAACGCCTCAGGGGACGAGGAAGCCCTGCTGGACGAGTCGCTCGACGACGGGCAGGACCTGCTCGGCGGCTTCGTCCTCGGAGATGCCCGCGCTGCTGGCCAGCACCATCAGCAGGTCCCCGAGCCGGCGGCTCCCGTCGCAGCCGGCCAGCAGCGTCGCGCCGTAGACGTCGACCCCGCCTGACCAGCGCAGCCCGCGCTCCTGCTGGAGCACCTGCGCCGCGGCGTACCAGCCGTCGTCGGTGCGCTGCGCCACCTGGTGCAGGCGCACGTCGTCGCGCAGCCGCCAGGCGGTGGCGAGCAGGCCCTTGTCGAGCGCGACCTGCCGGTCGAAGAACGCCCCGACCTCCTCGCCCCAGGCGGGCGCGACCGGCTGCGGGACGTCGTCCAGGTGCACCCGGCCGGTGCCGCGGCGCAGCGCGAGGATGCCGAAGGCGACAGCTTCGACGCGGCGCTCGGCGAACCAGTCGAGCCAGGTGTCGTACAGCTCGTCGAACCGGCTGCCCTCGTCGGTGTCGCGCAGCCACGCCGTCACGTAGTCCTCGGGCGCTGCCAGCTCGCGCTGCACCACCCACCCGTCGACGTCCTCGCCGAACCAGGACTGCACCCGTGCGTCGCCGTCCTCGCCCTCGACGTGCAGCCAGTTGGCGAGCAGCACCGCGTGACCGGCCTCGGTGAGGTGCCCCGGCAGCTCGGCGACCAGGGCGCGGCACAGGTCGTCGCCGTCACGACCGCCGTCGCGGTAGGTGTAGCGGGCGCCCGGCCCGATGACGAACGGCGGGTTGCTCACGACCAGGTCGAAGAGCTCGCCGCGGACCGGCTCGAGCAGGTCACCGGTACGGGCGTCCACGACCTGCCCGTTGAGCGCGGCGGACAGCTGCATGTAGGAGGTGGCACGTGGGTTGGCGTCGGTCGCCACGACGGTGCTGCTGTGGTCCTCGGCCAGCAGGGCCTGGATGCCCGAGCCCGCGCCGAGGTCGAGGGTGCGACCGACGTTGCCCCGCGGCGTGGCGGCGGCGAGCGTCAGGCTGGCAGCGCCGACGCCCAGCACCTGCTGCGGGTGGACGCCCTCGGCGGCCCGGCCGGGATCGTGGGCGACGACGACCTCCACGCCGTCGTGCACCACCGGCTGCAGGCGGACCGCCGCGGCGACGCCGTAGCCGTCGGGCACCAGCCAGGTCTCCGGCACGCCGGTCCGGTGGGCCTGCGTGAGGTCGACCTCCGTGCCGAGCACGAACAGCCGGGCGAGGACCTCGAGCGGCGAGCCGCCGGCCGTACGTCGCAGCAGCGGGGCCAGCTCGTCCCGGTCCAGGTGGGTGCGCGCGGTCGCGCCCAGCAGCTCGTCGAGGGCCGCCGCCGACCAGCCGGCGGTCTGCAGGGCGGCCCACACCAGCGGGGCGTCGGCGAGCAGGCTCTCGGGCTCGGGCAGGGAGCGCATCACGGCGCCGACGCTACCTACGCCTGCCTCTGCAGATCATCCGCAGCATCCGCGCGCATGGACGCGCCGGGCGGGCCCGCATGCGCACCGATCCTGCGGATGATCCGCGGGGCCGGGGCGCGGACCGGCCCGCCTCCCCCAGGTGCGGGGAGGCGGGCCGGGCCGGGCGGACGGGACTAGACGCGCGCGGAGGTGCCCTCCGGGGCGACGGCGCCCTGGACGGCGTCCGCCACGCTGCGCCTGTTGCTGATCGTCACCGCGGTGGCGATGCCCGCGATCGCGAGAGCCGCGATCACGAAGCGGACGCCGAGGTTGGCGTCCTCGCCGATGCCGTACTTGACGACGACCGGCGCGATGAGCAGGGCCACGAGATTCATGACCTTGAGCAGCGGGTTGAGCGCCGGACCGGCGGTGTCCTTGAACGGGTCGCCGACGGTGTCGCCGGTGATCGTCGCCTCGTGGGCGGGCGAGCCCTTGCCGCCGTGGTTGCCGTCCTCGACGAGCTTCTTGGCGTTGTCCCAGGCCCCACCGGAGTTGGACAGGAAGACCGCCATGAGGACGCCGGCCGCGATGGCACCGGCCAGGAACGCGCCGAGCGGCTGGTAGCCGAGGGCGAAGCCGACGGCGATCGGCGACAGGACAGCCAGCAGGCCGGGGGTGGCGAGCTCACGCAGCGAGTCCTTGGTGCAGATGTCGACGACGCGGGCGTAGTCCGGCTTCTCGGTGTAGTCCATGATCCCGGGCTTGGTGCGGAACTGCTCGCGCACCTCGTAGACGACGCGGCCCGCGGCGCGGGATACCGCCTGGATCGCAAGGCCGGAGAACAGGAACACGACGGCCGCACCGATGATCAGACCGAACAGCAGGTTGGGCTTCTCGATGGAGAGCGAGAAGTCGTTCGCGCTGCGACCCGCCTCCTCGAGAGCGCGGCCGACCTCGGCGCGGAACGAGCCGAACAGCGCGGTCGCGGCCAGCACGGCGGTGGCGATCGCGATGCCCTTGGTGATGGCCTTGGTCGTGTTGCCGACGGCGTCGAGGCTGGTGAGGACGAGCGCGCCCTCCTCGGTGATCTCGCCCGACATCTCGGCGATGCCCTGCGCGTTGTCGCTGATCGGCCCGAAGGTGTCCATCGCCACGATGACGCCGACGGTGGTGAGCAGGCCGGTGCCGGCGAGCGCGACGGCGAACAACGCGACGATCGTGCTGCCGCCACCCAGCAGGAACGCCGCGTAGACGGCGCCGCCGATGAGCAGCGCCGAGTAGACAGCGCTCTCCAGGCCGACCGAGATGCCGGCCAGGATGACCGTGGCCGCACCCGTGAGCGAGCTCTTCCCGATCTCCTTGACCGGCTTGCGGTTCGTCTCGGTGAAGTAGCCGGTCAGCACCTGGATGAGGCTGGCCAGCACGATGCCGATGATCACCGCGCCGATGGCGACCAGGCGCGGGTCCTGGTCGGACTGGGCGCCGCCGTCGAGCTCGGCGAACGAGCCCGGCAGGTACAGGAACGACGCGATCCCGACGAGCACGGCCGACACGACCGCGGACAGGAAGAAGCCGCGGTTGATCGCGTTCATGCCGTTGCGGTCGCTGTCACGCGGGCTCGTGCCGTAGATGCCGACGAGCGCGGTGAGCACGCCGATGGCCGGGACGATCAGCGGGAAGACCAGGCCCTGGGAGCCGAAGGCCACCTGACCGAGGATCAGGGCGGCGACCAGCGTCACGGCGTACGACTCGAACAGGTCGGCCGCCATGCCGGCGCAGTCACCGACGTTGTCGCCGACGTTGTCGGCGATGGTCGCGGCGTTGCGCGGGTCGTCCTCGGGGATGCCCTGCTCGACCTTGCCGACGAGGTCGGCGCC
>JBKJQM010000165.1:0-3488 GCA_046594005.1 Mycobacteriales bacterium | reverse complement strand
CACGAGACCGCGCAGGACCTGCTCGGACCCGAGGCAGAGCTGGAAGGGCCGTGGAGCAAGGGCTTCCAGTTCGCGCTGTCCGGTCCGATCTACGCCGGCACCAACGAGGTGCAGCGCAACATCGTCGCCGAGCGGCTGCTCGGCCTGCCGCGTCGATGAACGGAAAGTAGCGCCGTGTACTTCGGACTGAGCGACGAGGCGCGCGAGCTGCGCGAGGGGGTCCGCGACGTGCTCGTCGGCGCCTGCCCGCCCGCGACCGTCCGCGCGGCCTGGCCCGGCGGCGACCCGACTGCCGTCGACCGGCTGTGGACAGCACTCGGCGAGCTCGGCCTGCTCGGGCTGCTCGTGGCGGAGGACGACAGCGGCCTGGGCCTGGACCTGCTGGTCGCCGTCGCCGCGCTCGAGGAGGCCGGGTACGCCGGCGTCCCCGGGCCGCTGGTCGAGACGGTGATGGTCGTTGGACCGCTGCTCGCCGGTCACCCGCTGTTGCCGGAGGTGCTGGCCGGAACGGCGCGGGTGACGGTGCAGCGCGCCGACGGCGTGGCGCCGTACGCCGCGACCGCCACGCACGTGCTGCAGCTGCAGGACGGCGTCCGGCTGCTCGCGGCGGCCGACGCGAAGCTGGAACCTGAGGCCGCCGTCGACGGCTCGCGCTCCCCCGCCACCGTCGTCGGCACCGGTGAGCCGCTGGGCGGGGACGCACCCGCCGCGGTGCTGCGGGCGACCCTCGGGACCGCGGCCTTCCTGCTCGGCCTGGCCCGGCGGCAGGTCGACCTGACGGTCGCCTACACCAAGGACCGCACGCAGTTCGGCGTGCCGGTGGGCAGCTTCCAGGCGCTCAAGCACCCGCTGGCCGATGCCGTCGTCGGGACCGAGTTCGCCTGGCCCGCTGTCCTGCGCGCGGCGCAGTCCCTCGTGGACGGCGACCGTGACGCAGACGTGCACATCGCGATGGCCAAGCTGTTGGCGTCCGAGTCCGCCTACCGCGTCAGCCGGGTCTGCCTGCAGTCGCACGGCGCCATCGGCTACACCACCGAGTACGACCTGCACCTGTTCACCAAGCGCACCTGGGCACTGGCCGCCGACTGGGGGTCGGCAGCCGAGCTCCGCGAGGTGCTCGCCGACCACCTGCACCTCTCACAGAACAGGACCGCGCCGTGAGCGAGGAACTCCCCGTCCGGTACGAGGTCCGCGGCCCCGTCGCGGTCGTCACGATGGACCGCCCGGAGTACCGGAACGCCCAGAACAGCAAGATGACCTACGCCCTGGACGCTGCCTACTACCGGGCCGTCGACGACGACGACGTGAAGGTCATTGTGCTCGCCGGTGAGGGCAAGCACTTCTCGGCAGGGCACGACATCGGCACGCCGGGCCGCGACATCGACCAGAGCTTCGAGCGCAAGGCCGTCCTGCACTGGGACCACACCACGAAGCAGGGCGGCGCGAGCCGGTTCGCCCGCGAGGCCGAGGTCTACGTCGGGATGTGCCGCCGGTGGCGCGAGATCCCGAAGCCGACGATCGCGATGGTCCAGGGTGCCTGCATCGCCGGCGGCCTGATGCTGGCCTGGTCCTGCGACCTGGTCATCGCCTCCGACGACGCGTTCTTCGCCGACCCGGTCGTGCGCATGGGCATTCCCGGTGTGGAGTACTTCGCCCACCCCTGGCAGATGGCGCCGCGGTTCGCCAAGGAGTTCCTGTTCCTCGGCGAGCGGGTCGGCGCCGACCGCGCCCGCGAGCTCGGCATGGTCAACCGCGTCGTGCCGCGCGACCGCCTCGAGGCCGAGGTGTTCGAGGTGGCCGAGAAGATCGCGGCGATGCCTGCCTTCGGGCTGATGCTCACCAAGAAGGCCGTCAACCAGTGCGAGGACCTGATGGGCATGCGCGACGGCATGGATGCGGTCTTCGGCCTGCACCACCTCGCGCACGCGCACAACGCCGAGGTCGGCAGCGACAGCCTCGCCGGCCAGGACGCCCGCTCGATGCGGGACGCCCAGGCGAAGCCGTGACGTTCGTCCGCGTCGAGCGGCCGCGCGCGCACGTCGCGCTGGTGACGCTCGACCGGCCGGAGCGGATGAACGCGATGGCGTTCGACGTGATGGTGCCGCTCCGCGAAGCGCTCGAGGAGGTGGGCCGCACCAACGACGTCCGCACCGTGGTCCTCACCGGCGCAGGCCGGGCCTTCTGCGCGGGCGCCGACCTCGTCGATGCCGGGATGCCTCCGGGGATCGACGGTCTGGCGATGCCGTCCATCGGTCGCCGCTCCATGTCCTTGCTCGAGGACGTCGTGACGACCGTGCGCGAGCTGCCCCAGCCGGTCGTGGCGGCTGTCAACGGCCCGGCGATCGGCGGCGGGTTCTGCCTCGCGCTGGCCTGTGACATCCGGCTGGCGTCGCCGGCGGCGTACTTCCGGGCGGCCGGCATCAACAACGGGCTCACCGCCTCGGAGCTCGGCCTGTCCTGGCTGCTCCCCCGCGCAGTCGGCACGTCGCGTGCCGCCGAGGTGATGCTCACCGGGCGCGACGTCACGGCCGAGGAAGCCTCGTCGTACGGCCTCGTCTCGCGGGTCGTCGACGAGGACGGCCTGCTCGACGCCTGCCTCGACCTGGGCGAGCAGATCGCCGGCTGGAGCCACGTCGGCGTGCAGCTCACCAAGCAGACGCTGCGGGCCGGTCAGGAGTCCGGCTTCTCGGCCCACATGGAGCACGAGGGCCTGGCCCAGCTCTACGTGCGGCTGCTGACCAGGAACTTCGAAGAGGCCATCACGGCCCGCAAGCAGGGCCGCGCACCGGTCTTCACCGACTGAGACCTATCGAGGGGGCAGCGTGCACGCCGCATCGAGGCCGAAGACGTGGTTGAGCCGGCCGAATGCCAGCCACGAGCCGAGGCACATCGTCAGCTCGAGCTGCTCACGCTGGCTGAACAGCGCACGGAAGCGCATCCAGAAGTCCTCGTCGCCGTCGAGCCCGAGGTGGTCGGTCGCGTAGCGCTCGGCGTACTCCGCGGCCATCCGCGTGCGGTCGTCGAACACGTCGGTCATGCGCCACTGCTCGACGGCCTCGAGGAACCCGTCCTCGACGGTGGCGCCGTCCTGCTCGGTGCGCCAGTCGAGGCAGAACAGGCAGCCGTTGAGCTGGGCGATCCGCAGCCGCGCGGCCTCGAAGGGGCGCAGCTCCAGCGTGTGGTCGGCGTAGACGGAGTTCGCGAACGCCGCCGCCGCCGGGCCGATGCCAGGCACCGCTTCGCCCCACGCGTACATGACGGGGTGCGTGCCCTCGGGGACATCCAGGCGCACGACTAGTGCCGCGTCAGGCAACCTTCGCCCTCTTGATGGTCTCGGCCTTGGTCACGATCTGACGTAGGCGCTTGTCGTGGGCGTGCCGGTTCCGCCAGGCGATGTAGCGGCGGATCATCAGGGCCTGCTCGGCGTGGCTGTTGTGGTCGGTGCCGTCCAGGGCGAAGTAGCGCAGCGCGGTGAACTGGGCCTCGAT
>JBKJQM010000049.1:0-2632 GCA_046594005.1 Mycobacteriales bacterium | reverse complement strand
CGACAGGACGTCCACCACGGCGCCCGGCGTACCGCGGTAGGTCACGGTGACGCGCTCCCCGGCCGAGATGACGGCCGGGCTGAGGGACACCGAAGGCGGTGGCGACGTCTCCGACCGCGGCGCGGCGACGACCGGGTCGTTCACCACCGGAGCAGCGACCACCGGCGCGGGCGCCGTCACGACGGGCTGCACGACGGAGGTGACGGGCGCAGCGACCGGGGCGGCCACGACACCGGCTGCGCGCGCGGCGACGACGTCAACCAGACCCGCGCCGTAGAGCGGGTCGCGTCCGGGGACGCCCAGGTCGCGGGCGGTGGCGCGCAGGCGGTTGCCGATCCCGGCGGGGGTCAGCGACGGCTCGCCGACGTGCAGCAGCGCGACGGCCGCGGCGACGAAGGGCGAGGCCATGCTGGTGCCGGACCAGGACTCGTAGCCGCCGCCGGGGACGGTGGAGACGATGCCGACGCCGGGAGCGGCGAGGGACAGGTGCGCGCCGCTGCTCGACCAAGCCGGGCGGACGCTGTTGCGGTCGACCGCGCCGACGGCGATGACGCCGGCGGTGGCGGCCGGGTAGAGGACGGGGTCGCCTTGGTCGCCGCTGTTCCCGGACGCGGCGACCACGGGCACGCCGCGTCCGAGGGCGTACGAGATGGCCTGGTCGAGCAGGCTGCTCGGGCTGTCGCCGCCGAGCGAGAGGTTCACGACGGTCGCGCCGTGGTCGACCGACCACACGATGCCCCGCGCGACGTCGCCGTCGCTGCCGGACCCGGTGGCGTCGAGCGCACGCACCGGCAGGACGCGGGCGCCCTGGGCGAGGCCGGCTCCGCCGAGGCCGTTACCGGCGACGGCGGCGACCACGCCCGCGACGTGCGTGCCGTGGCCGTTGCCGTCCTGCCGGCCGTCGCCGCTGCCGACGAGGTCCAGACCGGGCACCACCACGGACCCGAGATCGGGGTGGGTGGCGTCGACGCCGGAGTCGATGACCGCGACCAGCTGCCCGGTCGCGGGACCGGCCCAGAGCTGCTCGGCCGACAGCCGGGTCAGACCCCACTGCGAGTCGCGCAGCGGGTCGGGGGTGCCGACGGCGTGCACCTGCTTCTCGACGGCCGCCGCTGCGACGTCGCTGCGCGCCGAGAGGCGACGGGCGAGGTCACGTCCGCGAGCGGGGCTGGACGCCTCGGACGTGACGAAGTGCAGCCCGCCGTCGCCCTCCTGGACGACCGCGGTGACCTCGACCGGGGCTCCGGCGTCCTGCGCCAGCGCCGTCCCGGCAGGCAGGAGCAGGGTCACGGACAGGACGGGCAGCAGCAGGCGTGTCAGGCGCACACCGTGCAATCGGACGAACCGGCCCGAGCGCAGTCACCCGATCGGGCGATCAGGGCGGCTCAGCCGCGCGGCACGTCCTCCGGGCCCTTGCCGACGTGCTCGTCGAAGAAGCGCTGCAGCGGCTCGGCCTCGACGGCGCCGCACAGCAGCCGGGCGTTCCAGGCCGTGGCGGCGACAGCCGTGGGCAGGTCCGCCCGCTCAGCCACGATCACGTCGCCGGCGTGGCGCTTCTCGAAGGTCGTGAGCGCGTTGAGCTGCGGCGTCGGCAGCCCTGGCTCGTGCCAGACCACGACGTACCCGTGCTCCTGCGAGTGGACGAGCAGCCCGTCGGACGGGACGGCCGTGCCCGCGTAGACGCCGCCCCTGGCCGCGCTGGCCAGGTGGTCGCCGCCCGCGGGCGGGTTGACGGTGTAGGTCGGGCTGGCCACGTGCCCGTCCCCGCCGCTGATCCTGTCCGCCTTGTCGTCGACGGTGCAGGAGCCGCTGGTCAGGGCCGTGCGCAGCTCGTCCGACGCCTTGCCCCTCGACACCAGGTAGCCCGCGACGGTCGCCACGGCGGCCACCGCCAGGCCGCCGGCGATCAGCTTGCGCTTCAGCGCCTCGGACGACGTCTGCTTCGCCTGGGCCTCGCGCTCGACCTCCCGCCGCGTGGGTCCGGCGGGCCGGCTGGCCGCGCGGGGCGGCTTCCTCGAGACCGGCGGCGGAGGCGGTGCGGGCTTGCGCTTCTTCTTGGCCGCCATCATCGGCCCTGGTTGGCGACGGCCTCGGCGGCGGCCTTCGCGGCCTGCTCGTCGAGGTAGGTGCCGCCGGGGTTCGTCGGGTGCATGTCGTCGTCCAGGTCGTAACGGAGCGGCTGCCCCGTCGGGATGTTGAGGGCGACGACCTCCTGCTCGGACAGCCCGTCGAGGTGCATGACCAGCGCCCTCAGGGAGTTGCCGTGCGCGGCGACGAGCACCGTCTCGCCGGCCTGCAGGTCCGGCACGATCGCGTCGTACCAGTACGGCAGCAGGCGCTCCACGACGTCCTTGAGGCACTCGGTGCGCGGCACCAGGTCGGTCGTGAGGCTGCGGTAGCGGGGGTCGCGGCTGACGTCCCACTCGCTGCCGACCTCGATCTTCGGCGGCGGCGAGTCGTACGACCGGCGCCACAGCTGGAACTGCTCCGCGCCGTACTGCTCACGGACCTGCGTCTTGTCCTTGCCCTGCAGGTCGCCGTAGTGCCGCTCGTTGAGGCGCCAGTGGCGCTTCACCGGGATCCAGCTGCGCTGGCAGGACTCCAGCGCGATGTTCGACGTGCGGATGGCGCG
>JBKJQM010000034.1:0-12956 GCA_046594005.1 Mycobacteriales bacterium | reverse complement strand
GAGGACGCTGCGGCGCGGCCGGGGCGGTCGTACTCCGGTGGGATGCCGCGGTTGCCCTTGTACGGAAGGGAGGTCACGGGGCCCTGCGGTCGGCCGGCGACGAGCCAGGCGATGCTGCCGACCACCGGGACGAGGACCACGATCGCGAGCCACAGGAGCTTGGGCAGGTTGCGGACCTGCGCCTGGGGCGTCGTGATGACGTTGAGGACGCAGTAGACGAGCAGCGCCAGCTCGAACAGCGCCAGCACACCGGTGCTGTAGAGCACGGGACCCCCCGAGGACGAGACGGGCGCTGTTCGAGCTGGCACTGCTCGTCTACTGCGTCCTCAACGTCATCACGGCGCCCCAGGCCCAGATTCGCCACCTGCCCAAGCTCCTGTGGCTCGCGATCGTGGTCCTGGTCCCGGTGGTCGGCAGCATCGCCTGGCTCGTCGCCGGCCGACCGCACGGCCCCGCGACGTCCCTGCCGTACAAGGGCAACCACGGCATCCCCCCCGAGCCCGACCGTCCCCACCGCGCCGCCGCGTCCCCGCCGGACGACGACGAGGACTTCCTGCGCGGGCTGCGGGAGCGCGCCGAGCAGCAGCGACGCCGGGCCGAGGCCGAGCGCAGAGCCCGCGAGGAGGGCACCACCTGACCTGCGTGGGTAGCGCCGGAGCCCTGCGTCACCGACCCTTGGGGGGTCGACGTCGAGGAGGACAACGCACGTGGTGCTCTACGCCCTGGTGAGCCTGGGCCTGTTCGCGTACACCGTGGTGGACCTGGCCACCACGCCGCGCAAGGCCGTCCGCACGCTGCCCAAGGCACTGTGGTTCGTGGTGGTCCTGCCACCGGTCTTCGGGCCGGTGGCCTGGCTGCTGGCGGGCCGTCCCCGCAAGGCCGACCGCACCCCGCCGAGCGCGCTGCCGCCGTCCCGCCCGGTGGCGCCGGACGACGACGAGGACTTCCTGCGCGACCTGCGCCGGCGCAGCCGTGACCCGCGGGACGACGCCGCCTAGGAGGGCAGCCCGCCGTACGAGTGGATGCCGACGACGAAGATGTTGACGACGTAGTAGTCGACGATCAGCGCGCCGGCCGCGGCGACGCCGATCCAGGCCGCCTTGGTGCCCTTCCACCCGGCGGTCGCGCGGGCGTGCAGGTAGCCGGCGTAGAGCACCCAGGTGATGAACGACCAGGTCTCCTTGGGGTCCCAGCCCCAGTAGCGGCCCCACGCCGACTCGGCCCAGATGGCGCCCGCGATGATCGCGAACGTCCAGATCGGGAACGCGAAGGCGATCACGGTGTACGAGACGCGGTCGAGCACCTGCGCGGGCGGCAGGCTCGCGCCCAGCGACAGCGGGAAGCGCGGCGCCGTGCCGGCGGCCCCTGACGCCACGACCTGACCGTCGTGCCGGACCCGCAGCAGGTACAGCAGCGCCACGACGCCGGAGAGCAGGAACGCCCCCGACGCCGTGATCGCCGCGAAGACGTGGATCTTGATCCAGTACGAGTCGAGCGCGGGGGCCAGCGGCCCGGCCTTGGCGTAGAGCACCGTCCCGGCCAGGCCCAGGTAGAGCACCGCGGGCAGCATCACGAACGCGCCGAGACCGCGGTCGACGCGTCCGGCGAGCACCAGGACGAGGAAGATCGCGACGGCCATGAGGGCGACCATCGAGCTGAACTCGTACATGTTGCCCCACGGCGTGCGGTGCACCGCGAGGCCGCGGGTGACCACGGAGCCGACGTGCGCAAGCACACCGAGGCCGGTCAGCAGCAGCCCGGACTCGCCCGCGCGGCTGGCGCGGGGCGCGGCCGGCGAGGGAGGGGGAGGCGGCGGGGCGTACGTCGTGCCGCCGCCGGCCATGGCGCGGGTGCGCTCAGCTGCGCTCTCGCGGGTCGCGGCGCTCTCCTGCTCGACCGCGCGGCGGGCGCGGCGGGCGGCCTGCTCCCCCGCGAAGGCGAGCATGGCCAGCGCGTAGAGCAGCACGGTGACCAGGAACAGCCGGTCGCTGAGCTGGGCCATCGCAGCGTCGGTCACGGGCTCTCCTGGAGGGGTGCATGGGTGCGGACGCGGTCGACGAGCGAGCCGAACTCCGCCTCGAAGGCGTCCGGGCCCGTACGGGCGAGACCGGCCACCTCGACCACGGTACGGGGGTCCCCGCCGTCACCGCCTGCCGGGACCGCCCGCACCCAGATGCGGCGCCGGCGGACGAACAGCGACAGGCACAGCCCGAGCACCATGCCCGTGCCGGCGACCAGCGCGATCAGCTTGCCGGGGTCCTGCGTGACCTGGAAGGTCGCCCACTCGGCGGTGTCGACGAAGGTCAGGCTGCCGCCGCCCGGCAGGTCCCAGGTCTGGCCCGGGGTGAGCTTGACCGGCGTCTGGCCGTCGCCGATCGGGCGCAGCCCGGAGCGGTCCTCGAGCTGGTAGACGCTCTGCGGCGTGCCGCTGTCGATGCCGAGGTCGCCACGGAAGCCGAGCACCGTGAGCGCCGGGTTCTCGGGCGCGGGGTAGACCGACGTGACGCGACCGGTCGCCGGGTCCTGGACCGTCGTCGGGGTGAAGACGCCCTCGAAGGCGAGCTGCTCGGGCTGGGCGTCCGGGACCTTGATCGTGCAGGTGGACAGGAACGTCGCCCCCTGCGGCAGGCAGGCCACCGTCTGCTCCAGGACGTTGCCGGCGCGGTCCTTGACGACCACCTTGGGTGCGTAGCCGTGGCCGAGCAGGTAGATCTTGGCGGCGCCCACCGCGAGCGGGTGGTTCACCTGCATCTCGTACGGCCGCGTCGGCTCCTCGAGGCCCTCGGCGTAGCGCAGGTCGGCGTCGAAGGTCACGGGCCTGCCGTCGTCGGCGTACGTCGCACGGAAGTCGTCGAGGGCGAAGGTGAACGGGACGAGCCGGTCGGCGTCGAAGCTGCGTCCGGGCTTGATGTCGTCGTAGGACAGCACCGTGTTCGAGAAGGCGTCGCCCTCCTTGACCAGGACAGTCCCCTTGAAGCCGAACAGGCCCCCCAGGGCGATGCCGACCAGCAGCAGCACGAGCGAGACGTGGAACAGCAGGTTGCCGGTCTCCCTGAGGTAGCCCTTCTCCGCGGACAGGGCCACGCCGCCGTCCGGCAGGTCCCGCTGCACGACGCGCCACCGCGAGCGGCGCAGGTCGCGGCGGACCTGCGCGAGGACGTCCGGGGTGGCCGCGCTCGCCCAGCGCTCGTGGGCGGGGAGCTTGGCCAGCACGCGCGGGACGGCGGGCGGCGGGGTGCGCAGCGCGCGTGCGTGCAGCCGCAGGCGCGAGGACAGGCAGCCGATCAGGCTGACGAACAGCAGCAGGTAGATCGCGGCGAACCACGGTGAGCCGAAGACGTCGAACATCGCGAGCCGGTCGAGCACCGGGAACAGCGTCGGGTGCGCGAGGGCGTAGTCCTGCACGGCCACCGGGTTCAGGCCGCGCTGCGGCAGGAACGAGCCCGGGATGCTCGCCAGCGCGAGCAGGAACAGCAGCAGCAGCGCGGTCCGCATGCTGACCAGCTGGCGCCACGCGCGGCGTACGGGGGCGGTCAGCGACGGCCGCGGCGCGGACGGCAGCTCGGGCTGGGTGGTGAGCCGAACGGCCTCCTGCTCGGTGGTGGTGGTCATCAGACGGCCGTCGAGTAGCCGCTGATCCAGCCGCGCAGCTCAGCGATGGCGTCGGACCACAGGCCGCTGACCAGGAGCAGACCGACCAGGACGAGCAGCCCGCCACCGACGCGCATGACGACGGCGTAGTGGCGCTTGACGACGGCGAACGCGCCGAGCGCGCGGGTGAACGCCAGGCCGGTGAGGACGAACGGGATGCCGAGGCCGGCGCAGTACGCCGCGGTGAGCAGCGCACCCCGGCCGGCGCTCCCCTCGCGGTAGGCCAGGGTCTGGACCGCGGCCAGCGTCGGGCCGAGGCACGGCGTCCAGCCGACGCCGAACAGCACGCCGAGCAGCGGGGCGCCGGCGATGCCGGGGCTCGGGAGCCGGTGGAACCGCACCTCGCGCTGCAGCTGCGGGATCACGCCGAGGAAGGCGAGCCCGAGCACGATGGTGAGCGTGCCGAGCACCACGTCGACCACCGACTGGTGACCGGCGAGCACCGAGCCGAGGCTGCCGAACAGCGCACCGCTCGTCACGAAGACGGCGCTGAACCCGAGGACGAACAGCACGCTGCCCGCGAGGACCCGGCTGCGGCGCAGCGCGACCGGCGCCGCGACGGGTGCGGCCGGAGGCGATCCACCGCCCACCGTCACGGGCTGCTCTGCGCGCTGGCGCTCGGCGAGCTCCTCCCCCGACAGACCGGTGACGAAGGACAGGTAGCCCGGCACGAGCGGCAGCACGCACGGCGACAGGAAGGACACCAGGCCGGCGACCGCGGCGACGGGTACGGCCACCAGCAGCGACCCGTCGGTCACCGCGTCGACGAAGGTGTCGGCGAGGCTCATGCCTCGGCGGCGATCTGCTCGACCGGTCCCTGCAGGTCGGACAGCCGCACGGCGCCGGCGAAGAACGCGGCGATGCGGCCCTCGCGGTCCAGCACCAGCGTCGTGGGCGGGGTCTGCGGGACGACCTTGCGGAAGCGCAGCAGCAGTCGGCCCGGCTGGTCGTGCAGGGAGGGGTAGCTCACCGACTGCTTGCGGTCGAACGCGCGCGCCGACGGCAGCTCGTCCTTGACGTTGACGCCGACGAAGCGCACCCCCTGGGTGGCGGTGCGCCTGGCGACCTCGTTCAGCGTCGCCGACTCGGCGCGGCAGGGCGCGCACCAGGAGGCCCAGAAGTTCAGGACGACGACCGAGCCGCGCAGGTCGCCGAGGTCGAGCCGCTCGCCGTCGAGCGTCGTGCCGGCCAGGACGGGGGCCGGCTGGCGGTCCTGCTCGGCGATCAGCCCGTCGTCTCCGGTCTGCAGGCTCTCCAGCTGCGGCGAGGACGGTGCGTCCTGCGTCGCCGGCGCCGCGGAGCAGCCCGCGAGCAGGCACGCAAGAGCCGCGGCACCTGCGGCCGCACGTCGGGACACGGCTCCAGTGTCGAGCATGGAGCGGGCGGCTGCCTACCGGCCCGAGCGTCACCGGGTCGTCGCCCGGCGCGGCGTGTCGCCGACCACATGCGGAAGATCAGCGGCGGGACGGGTCAGGCGCCGGCGCCGGGACGGCGGGACGCGGCGCCGGCCGGCTCGCTGTAGGTCACGGTGACGATGCGGTCGTCCTCCCACGTGATGCTCGTGAGCGACGCGAGGCCGCACTGGCGCCGGTCCGGCCGGTGCCACAGCGTGCGGCCCTCGACGTAGCGCCGGACCGTCCAGATCGGCAGCTGGTGGCTGACGCAGACGGCCTCGTGCCCGAGCGCGGCGTCGCGCGCGCTCTCGGCGGCGGCGAGCATCCGCCGGGCGATCTCGACGTACGGCTCGCCCCAGCTCGGGGTGAGCGGGTTGCGCAGCTGCGGCCAGTGCTTCGGGTCGCGGAAGGCCCCGTCGCCGACGCCGACCGTCATCCCCTCGAAGTAGTTGCCGCTCTCGATGAGCCGGTCCTCGGTGCCGATCGGCAGGCCGTAGACCTCGGCGATGGGTCCGGCGGTCTCCTGCGCGCGCTGCAGCGGGGAGGCGATGACGGCGGTGATGTCCCGGCCGCGCAAGGCTTCGGCGGCGTCGTGCGCCATCTTCAGCCCGTCCTCCGAGAGCCGGAAGCCGGGCAGCCGGCCGTACAGCACGCCGGTCGGGTTGTGCACCTCGCCGTGGCGGAGAAGGTGCACGGTCGTACGTGTCGTCATGCGCGGTCCTGTGCAGTCGGCGGGGACACGAGCTCGGGGGCGCGGACGGCGGCGGCGGCGCGCGCGGCGTGCGGGAGCGCCTCGGCCACCCGTTCGAGCGCTGCGTCGTCGTGGGCCGCGCTGACGAACCAGGACTCGTACGCGCTCGGCGGCAGGTAGACGCCGCGGGACAACATCTCGTGGAAGAACGCCTTGTACTGCAGGACGTTCTGCTGCGAGGCAGTCGAGTAGTCCACCACCGCGTGGTCGGCGAAGAAGATGCTGAACAGGCTGCCGGCGCGGCTGACGCGGTGGGCGACGCCGGCGGTGGTGAGCGCCTCGGAGGCCAGCCGTCCGACGGCCTCGGCGGTCGCGTCGACGTGGGCGTAGACCTCGTCGGTGCAGTGCTCCAGCGTCGCGCGTCCCGCGGCGACGGCGAGCGGGTTCCCGGACAGCGTCCCCGCCTGGTAGACGGGACCCTTCGGCGCGAGCCGGGCCATGACGTCCGCGCGGCCGCCGAACGCCGCTGCAGGCAGGCCGCCGCCCATGACCTTGCCGAAGGTGAACAGGTCCGGCGCAACGCCCTCGAGGCCGTAGTGCCCGGCCTTCGAGACGCGGAAGCCGGTCATCACCTCGTCGAGGACGAGCAGCGCGCCGTACTGCTCGCACAGGGCCTTGAGGCCGGCGTTGAAGCCGGGCAGCGGCGGGACGACGCCCATGTTCGCGGCAGCCGCCTCCGTGATGACGACAGCGATCTCGGGGCCGGACTGCTCGAACGCGAGCTGCACAGCGGCGAGGTCGTTGTAGGGCAGCACGATGGTGTCGGCGGTCGTCGCGCCGGTGACCCCGGGGGTGTCGGGCAGGCCCAGGGTGGCGATCCCGGAGCCGGCGCTGGCGAGCAGCGCGTCGACGTGGCCGTGGTAGCAGCCGGCGAACTTCACGACCTTCGTCCGGCCGGTGAAGCCGCGCGCCAGCCGGATCGCCGACATGGTGGCCTCGGTGCCGGAGTTGACCAGGCGCACCTGCTCGGCCGGGCCGACGCGGTCGACGATCAGCTCGGCGAGCTCCACCTCACCGGGGCTGGGCGTGCCGAAGCTGGTGCCCTTCGTCGCGGCGGTCTGCAGCGCCTCGACGACGGCGGGGTGCGCGTGGCCGAGGATCATCGGCCCCCACGAGCAGACGAGGTCGACGTACTCGCGCCCGTCGACGTCGGTGAGGTAGGCGCCCTTGCCGGAGGCCATGAAGCGGGGGGTGCCGCCGACCGCCTGGAAGGCGCGGACCGGGCTGTTGACCCCGCCGGGGATGACCGCGAGGGCGCGGTCGAACAGCGCCTCGGAGAGCGGCGCGTCGAAGGGGTAGGTCATGGCCGCCATCCTGCCGGAGGGCCGGCGGAACGGCTCAGCCGGTCCGGTCGGGCTGCGGCTGGCCGGTGTTGGTCATGACCATGAAGACGGCGCCATACGGGTCGCGCACGCAGGCCATCCGGCCGAACGGCGAGTCGAAGGCCGGAGCGAGCACGCTGCCGCCGCCAGCCTCGACGGCGGTGACCGCGGCGTCGGTGTCGGCCACCGCGAAGTAGACGAGCCAGTGCGAGGGCGTCCCCTCGGGCAGCCCCATGAGGCCGCCCATGCCGCCGAGCGGCGCCTGCTCGCCCCGCAGCGCGAACGTCTTGTAGTCCTCCGGCGCCATCGGCACGTCGCCCAGGTCGTAGCCGAACACCTCCCCGTAGAACGCCTGCGCGGAGCCGGGGGCGGTCGAGCGCAGGTCCTCCCACGTCAGGCCGCCGGGGGCGTTCACCAGGCTGGAGCCGATCATCGTGCCGGCCTGCCACAGCCCGAACATCGCGCCGGCCGGGTCGGTCGCGAGCGCCATCCGGCCGAGCGGCCCGACGTCCATCGGCGGCGCCACCACGGTGCCGCCGGCCGCCTCGACCTGCGCCACGGTGGCGTCGGCGTCGTCGGACGCGAGGTAGAGCGTCCAGGCGGTGCGGGCACCCGGCTGCTCCGGGCCGATGCCGGCGCAGGCCGCCCCGTCCACGTGCGCGACGACGTAGCCACCCCACTCCTCGTCGGGTTCCGGGACCGTCCAGCCGAGGACGGACTCGTAGAAGCGCGACGCTGCCGGGATGTCGGGGACCATCAGGTCGGCCCAGCAGGGGACGCCGTGCGGCCAGCGCGAGGTGCGGATCATGCGGAGGGTCTAGCCCACCTCGAAGCACGCGGTCAACGCCGACACCATCAGCGGGACGTCGGCGGCGGACCCCAGCTCGCGGCAGGAGTGCATGCCGAGCAGCGGTGAGCCGACGTCGACCGTCGAGACGCCGAGGCGCATGGCGGTGAGCGGGCCGATCGTCGAGCCGCACGGCAGGTCCGCCCGGGTCACGAAGTGCTGCAGCGGAACACCGGCGTCGGCACAGCGGGCCGCGAACCAGCCGCCGCTGCGGGCGTCGGTGGCGTACGCCTGGTTGGCGTTCAGCTTGAGCACCGGGCCGCCGCCGAGGGTCGGCGCGTGGTTCGGCTCGTGGCGCTCGCCCTGGGTCGGGTGCTGGGCGTGGGCCATGTCGGCGCTGACGAGCCGCGAGCGGGCGATGGTGACGGGGAGGTCCTGCGCGTCGTACGGCCGGAGGCCGTCGGTGCGGTGGTCCCCTGTCGCCGCGACGAGGCGGGCGACGACGTCCTCGAGGAACGACCCGCGGGCGCCCTCCATCGAGCCGCTGCCGACCTCCTCGTGGTCGTTGGCGACGAGCAGCTGGGTGTGGCGTGCCGGCTGCGCCGCGAGCAGCGCGAGGGTGCCGCTGTGGCAGGAGCCGAGGTTGTCCAGGCGTGGTGCGGCCACCCACGAGCCGTCGATCCCGGTGGCCGCCGAGGGCTGGGTGTCGGCGAGGACCAGGTCGTGGCCGACGACGTCCTGCTCGTCGACGCCGGCCACCTGGGCGAGCGCCGCGAGCAGCCGCGGGTCGCGGTCGGTGTCGGCTCCCCACATCGGCACGAGCTGGGTCTGCGGGTCCAGCACGAGCCCGTCACGTACGCCGCGGTCGAGGTGGATCGCCAGTGACGGCAGGCGGATCGGCCCGCCCGGCAGCACGACCCGGTGCAGGTCGACGCCGTCGTCGCCGCGCACGGCGAGGCGGCCGGCGACGGTGAGCTCGCGGTCCAGCCAGGTGTGGGCGAGCAGCCCGCCGTACGGCTCGACGCCCACGAGGCGGAAGGCGCCGCGACGCACGTCGTAGCGCGGGCGCACCTTGAAGGTCGGCGAGTCGGTGTGCGTGCCGACCAGCCGCATGCCGGCGTCGGGCAGCGGAGCCGAGCCGACCCGGAAGGCGATGACGCTGCCGCCGTCGCGCACCACGTAGTGCTGGGCACCCGGGGCGAGGGTCCAGTGGTCGCGCTCGTGCAGCTCGGTGAAGCCGCCGTCGCCGAGCCGCCGGACCATCTCCGCAACCGCGTGGAACGGCGAGGGCGAGGCGTCGACGAAGGCTCGCAGGTCTGCGCCGGCCTGCTCGGCGGTGAGGCTCATGGTGCCGACGCTAGTGCGGGCCTTGTCGGCTCCAGGCACCAGGAACATGCTCCCGGCCAGGTGGACTGCACCGGGCAGCCCGCCGTGGGGGGATGCCATGACCGTCGACTACGCAGCCGTCACCGGACGGCAGCAGCAGGTGTGGAGCCTCGGTGACTACGGGCGCGTCGGGAGCCTGCTGAGCTGGCTCGGGGAGTCGCTGGTGCGCGAGCTGGACGTGCACTCGGGCGAGCGGGTGCTGGACGTCGCGGCGGGCAACGGCAACGCGTCGTTGCCCGCCGCCCGCAGGTTCGCCGACGTGCTGACGACCGACTACGTGCCCGAGCTGCTGACCGAGGCCGAGCAACGGGCGGATGCCGACGGCGTGCTGCTCCGCACGCAGGTGGCGGACGCGCAGGACCTGCCGTACGCCGACGGCTCGTTCGACGTCGTGATGTCGACGATCGGCGCGATGTTCGCCCCGGACCAGGAAGCGGTGGCCCGCGAGATGGCGCGCGTGTGCCGCAGCGGCGGCCGGATCGGGATGGCCAACTGGACGCCGGACAGCATGGTCGGCGACATGTTCCGCACCGTCGGCAGCCGGGTGCCGCCACCGCAGGGCGTCCGCCCGGCCGTCGCCTGGGGCGACGAGCAGCGGGTCGGCGAGCTGCTCGCGCCGTACTGCGGACTGCTGCGCATCACCCGCCGCACCTGCGCGTTCCGCTTCCCGTCGGCGCAGGCGTGCCTGCGCTACTTCGCGACCTGGTACGGCCCGACTGTCGCCGCCTTCACCGCCGTCGGGGACGCGGGCCGCGACTCGCTGGAGAGCGACCTGGTGGAGGTGTTCGAGCTGCACTCGCACGCCACCGACGGCTCGCTCGCGATGGACGTGGCCTACCTCGAGGTGATCGCCTTCCGCGACTGACTCCTGCCGTACGAGCGCGACGGGCGCCGACCTGCCGGCCGCGTGCGCTTCCCGCGGCGAGTGGTCGCTCTGGCGGCGTTCACGGCACGGAGACCGAGCACACGCGGCGGGAAGCGGTCCGGCGCGGCCGGTCAGCGGGTGGCGCGCAGGCGCAGCAGGCCGAGCACCGGCAGCACGAGCGGCACGTAGCCGTACCCCGACCCGTAGCCGGACCACACGGTCTGGTCCGGGAACAGGCTGGAGTCGACGAGCGACAGCGTTCCGACCACGAGGACGCCGACCAGCTCGAACAGCACGGTGGCACGGGCGATCCGGCGCTGTCCGCGCCACAGCGCGACTGTGGCGACGACGTACACGGCGGCCGCGACGGCGGACAGCAGGTACGCGACCGGCGCCTCGCTCAGCTTCGTCGCCAGCTGCAGCGCCGCGCGCGAGGAGGCCGCGAGCGCGAAGACCGCGTACACCGCCACGAGCAGCCGGCCGGCGCCGCGGCCGACCTCGCGGTCGTCAGCCACGAGCGTCACCGGATGGCGCCCCCGTACGGCGTGTCGGTGACCACATGCGGAAGATCATCGCAGGGGGGTGGGGTCAGACACCGGCGTTCCAGACGGTGAGCAGGCGCACGACGACGACCGCGACGGTGAGGCAGGCGGCGGCCAGCACCAGGCTCCCCCAGCGGTTGCGCTCCTCGACCGACAGCACGAGACCGCCTGGCACCAGCAGGAAGCAGACCGCGAGGTAGCCGAACAGCTCGCCCTTCGAGCCGCCCCAGTCGGCGGAGCGGAGCAGCGCCACCACGCCCTGCAGGACGACGAGCGCCTGCAGGACGAACAGCAGCTGGAGGTGGAGCTTCGGGGGCAGCCGGTCCAGCGCCGCGCAGGCCGCCGCCCACAGGGCCAGGGCGAGAGAGAACGCGATCAGGACCGCCGACAGGCCCCCGGTCACTCCTCGGCCAGCCAGCCCGCGGCCTCGACGGCCCAGTAGGTCAGGACCATGCCGGCGCCGGCGCGGCGGATGCCGGTAAGCGACTCGAGGACGATCCGGCGGCGGTCGATCCAGCCGTTGGCGGCGGCGGCCTCGACCATGGCGTACTCACCGCTGACCTGGTAGGCCGCGACCGGCACGTCGACCGCGTCGGCGACGGCGCGCAGGACGTCGAGGTACGGCCCGGCGGGCTTGACCATCACGGCGTCGGCGCCCTCGGCGACGTCGAGCAGCGCCTCGCGCACCCCCTCGTCGGACGAACGGGCGGCGTCCTGCTGGTACGACGCGCGGTCGCCGAACTGCGGCGCGCACTCGGCGGCGTCGCGGAACGGGCCGTAGAACGCGGAGGCGTACTTGGCGCTGTAGGCCAGCACGGGCAGGTGCGAGAAGCCGTCGCCGTCCAGGGCCGCGCGGATCGCCGCGACCTGCCCGTCCATCATCCCGCTCGGGGCGATCACCTGGCTGCCGGCGCGGGCCTGCGCCAGCGAGGCAGCGGCGTAGCGCTCGAGCGTCGCGTCGTTGTCGACGTCGCCGTCGGGGGTCAGCAGCCCGCAGTGGCCGTGGTCGGTGTACTCGTCCAGGCACATGTCCGTCATCACGACGAGGTCGTCGCCGACCTCCGCCACGACGTCGGCGAGCGCCAGCTGGACGATGCCGGCCGGGTCGTCGGCGCCAGAGCCACGGGCGTCCTTGACCGCCGGGATGCCGAACAGGATCAGCCCCCCGACGCCGGCCGAGACCGCCTCGTGCGCAGCCTTCTTCAGCGACTCGCGGGTGTGCTGGACGACGCCCGGCATCGAGCCGATCGGGTGGGGCTGGTCGATGCCCTCCTTCACGAACACGGGCAGCACGAGGTCGCTGGGCCGCACCCGGACGTCGGCCACCAGCCGGCGCAGCGCGGGGGTGCGGCGCAGGCGACGGGGCCGCGCCGCGGGGTAGGCGGTCACGTGCTCTGAGCCGCCAGCCGCGCCATCTTGCGGCGGTGCGCGGCGCTGGGAAGGGCGGCGACACCAGGGAGGGCGGCGGCGCGGCGCTCGACGGCGAACGCGGCCAGCGCCTCGACCAGCGTCGCGACGTCGGGCTGGGGCGACAGCACGTCGACGCGCAGGCCCAGCTCCTTCGCCGTCGCCTCGGTCTGCGGGCCGATGCAGGCGAGCACCGTCGTGTCGTGGGGCTTGCCGGCGATGCCGACGAGGTTGCGCACGGTGCTGCTCGAGGTGAACAGCACCGCGTCGAAACCGCCGCCCTTGAGGGCTTCTCGCGTCTCGGCGGCCGGCGGCGCGGCGCGCACGGTCCGGTAGGCGGTCACGTCGTCGACCTGCCAGCCGAGCTCCTGCAGGCCGGCCAGCAGCGTGTCGGTCGCGATGTCGGCGCGCGGCAGCAGGACCCGGTCGATGGGGTCGAAGACGGCGTCGTACGGCGCCCAGTCGGCGAGCAGGCCCTCGCTGGACTGCTGGCCGCTCGGCACGAGGTCCGGGCGCACGCCGAAGTCGACCAGCGCCTGCGCGGTGGTCTCGCCGACGGCCGCGACCTTCACACCGGACAGCGCGCGGGCGTCGAGGCCGAACTCCTCGAGCTTCTCGCGCACGGCCTTGACGGCGTTGGTCGAGGTGAAGGCGATCCAGGCGTACTTGCCGTCGTGCAGCCCCTTCACCGCGCGCTCCATCGGGGCGGGGGTGCGCGGCGGCACCACGGCGATGGTCGGCACCTCGACGGGCACGGCTCCGTAGGAGCGCAGCACCACGGACAGCGCGCCTGCCTGGTCGCGGGTGCGCGGGACGAGCACGCGCCAGCCGTACAGCGCGCGGCTCTCGAA
>JBKJQM010000469.1:0-5621 GCA_046594005.1 Mycobacteriales bacterium | reverse complement strand
CTTGATGCGGCTGATCGCGTAGGTCTCGAACTTGATCGCGCGCTCGAGGTCGAACTTCTGGATCGCGTCGATGAGCCCGAAGATCCCGTACGAGACGAGGTCCGCCTGCTCGATGTTCGGCGGCAGGCCCACGCCGACGCGGCCGGCGACGTACTTCACCAGCGGGGAGTAGTGCAGGATCAGCCGCTCGCGCAGCCGCTCCTCGCCGGTCGACTTGTACTCGCGCCACAGCTCGGCGATCGCCGACTCGATCTCGGCCCGCTCCTCGTCGCTGACGCCGGCGTAGCGGCCGCGCTTCGGCGTGGCCTTGACGACCTCGACCTCGACCTCCGGCGCGTCCTCGACGCCGAGGACGTCCTCGGGCCCGGGCGCGGTCGCCACGCGGCCTGGACCCTCTGGGTCCGGCATGCGCACGGTCATGGCTCGTCCTCACCCGCTCGACGCTCAGGCCTGGGCCCCGGTCGCGCGAGCCTAGCCTGACGGCCGGGCGCGGCGAGGCCACTACCCGAACTCCGCGCCCTACGCACGCGGGTGCGCGTTCGCGTAGCTTGAACGCAGGCGTTCGACGCTGACGTGCGTGTAGATCTGCGTGGTCGCGAGGCTGGCGTGCCCGAGCAGCTCCTGGACGCTGCGCAGGTCGGCGCCGCCCTCGAGCAGGTGGGTGGCCGCGCTGTGCCGCAGGCCGTGCGGGCCGAGCTGCGGTGCGCCCGGCACCTGCGCCAGCCGGCGGTGCACCAGGGTGCGGGCCGCCCGCGGGTCGAGCCGTCCGCCACGACGCCCGAGCAGCAGGGCCGAGCCGCTGCCGGACGTCGCCCAGTGCGGCCGGCCCTCGCGCAGCCAGGCCTCGACCGCCGTGCCCGCCGGGTCGCCGTACGGCGCGGTGCGCTCCTTGCGGCCCTTGCCCATGACGCGCACGACGCGGCGCTCGACGTCCACGTCGTCGACGTCGAGCCCGCAGAGCTCGCCGACGCGGATGCCGGTGGCGTACAGCAGCTCCAGGACCGCGCGGTCGCGCAGCTCGTCCGGTGACGTCCCGTCCACCTGGTCCACCAGCCGGGCCGCCTCGTCGGCACGTAGGACGTCGGGCAGCGGCGCATGCCCCTTCGGCGAGGCGAGCAGCGCGCCCGGGTCGGTGGCCAGCAGGCCGCGACGGTGCGCCCACGCGGTGAAGACACGGGCGCTCGACCCGCGCCGGGCCATCGTCGTGCGCGCAGCGCCGGAGGTCCGGGAGCGGGCCAGCCAGCTGCGCAGCACCGTCAGGTCCAGCTCCTGCGGGCCGGTCACCCCCATCCGGGAGGCGTGCTCGAGCAGCGCTCGGACATCGCCCGTGTAGGCCCGCACCGTGTGCGCCGAGCGCGACAGCTCCAGCTCGAGGTGGCGGCCGAACGCTCCCAGCGCCTCGTCGAGCGCCGGCGGCAGAGCAGCGGCGGTCACGGGAGCGGTCACGGGTGCACCGTCGTCCCCGGCCCAGGCACGGTCAAGCCGCCGAGCCGCGCCGCCCCCCGACACCGCGACTGCTCCAGCCGGGCTCACCGGCTCAGCCCCGGGGCGCCGGCCGCCCCGCTCCGAGGGCCGTCAGCCGCCACCCCTGGGCTCCCCGCTGCACCAGGCCGTGCGCCATCAGCGGCGGCAGCACCTGCTGGACGACCAAGGTGCTGACCCCCGCCTCACGGGCGAGCACCGCCTCACCGGCGCCGCCGCGCACCGGCACCGCCTCGAGCACCCGCCGCACGGTCTCGGGCAGCCCGTCACGGACGTCCACCGGACCGCGCAGCGGTTCGGCCGCGTCGCTGCCGAGCGCGCCGACGAGCTCGAGGACCTCCTCGGCGCGCGTCACGCACACCGCGCCCGCACGCAGCTGGTCGTGGCAGCCGGCCGACATCGCGGAGGTGACCGGTCCGGGGACCGCCATCACCTCCCGGGACAGCGCCCGCGCGCGGTCGATGGTCGCCAGCGAGCCGCTGCGCCGCGCCGCCTCGACGACCACGGTCCCCACCGTCAGCGCGGCGATGAGGCGGTTGCGGACGAGGAACCGCGCCCGGGTCGGCGAGCTGCCCGGAGTCAGCTCGCTCACCACGAGCCCCTCCTGCGCGATCCGGCCGAGGAGCCGGTCGTTGCCGCGGGGGTAGGCGACGTCGACGCCGCAGGCCAGCACCGCCACCGTGGGGGCGCCGGCAGCGGCGAGCGCCCCGCGGTGGGCGGCGGCGTCGATGCCGTAGGCCCCGCCGCTGACGACCGCCACCCCGCGCTCGGCCAGACGCCCGGACAGCTCGGTCGCGATGTGCGCGCCGTAGGCCGTCGCCGCGCGTGCCCCGACCACCGCCGCGGACACGGCCACCGCGTCGCCGAGGGCGTGCGGGCCGCGCACGCACAGCGCCAGCGGCGGGGCGTCGCCCAGGGTGCCGTCCGGCCAGGCGAGCCGGTCCGCCGGCCACTCCGGCGACCGGGGGTGGACGAGCCGGCCGCCGCACGCGCGCAGCCGCGCCAGGTCGTCGGCCGGGTCGTAGCCCGAGGCGCGGGCGGCCGCGGCCGCCCGCAGCGTCGGCGACAGCGGTGGGCACGGCCTCTCGTCGCGCAGCGCCCGCCACACCGCCACCGCCCCGCGCTCGGTCACCGCCCGGTGGACCGGCCGTGACCCGGGCTCGGTCACCCGGGACAGCGCCAGCAGCGCCAGCACCTCCTCCTGCTCGCTCACCGTCACGCCGCCAGCTCCCCCGCGACGTCGCCCAGCCGGAAGACCAGGGCGTGCCCGACGTGCTCCGGGCCGGGTTCGGCGGCCTCCTGCAGGTCGGCCAGCGTCCACGAGAGCCGCAGCACCCGGCCGTAGCCGCGTGCCGTCAGCAGGCCACGCTCGAGTGCCGCGTCGGCCGGTCGCGTCGCCGCGCGGCGCACCGGCCAGCGGCGCCGCAGCTCGACCGGCGGGACCTGGCCGTTGGTCCGCCACGGCGTGCCGGCGTAGCGCCGGGCGGCACGCGCACGGGCCGATGCCACGCGCAGCGCCACGACCGCGCTCGACTCCGTCCCGCCCTCGTCGGCCAGCAGCTCGGCGCGGGTGACCTGCGGGACGTGCACGTGCATGTCGACGCGGTCCAGCAGCGGCCCGCTGAGCCGGGCGAGGTAGCGGCGACGGACGTCCGGGGCGCAGCTGCAGCCGTCGTCGGGCTTGGCGCAGGGGCAGGGGTTCGCGGCCATCAGCAGCGTGAAGGCCGCGGGGTAGACCGCCGTCCCGCCGACGCGCGTGATGGACAGCCGCCCGCTCTCGAGCGGCTGGCGCAGCGCGTCCAGGACGCGGCTCGCGAACTCCGGCGCCTCGTCCAGGAACAGCACCCCGCGATGGGCCAGCGAGGCGGCCCCCGGACGCGCGATCCCGCTGCCGCCGCCGACGATCGAGGCGACCGAGGCCGTGTGGTGCGGGTCCTGGAACGGCGGGGTCCGCACCAGCGGCTGCCCCTCGGGCAGCGCCCCGGCGACGGAGTGGACCGCGGTGACCTCGAGCGCCTCCTCGAGCGACAGCGGCGGGAGCAGGCCGGGCAGCCGTTCGGCGAGCATCGTCTTGCCGCTTCCCGGCGGTCCGAGCAGCAGCGCGTGGTGGCCGCCGGCCGCGGCCACCTCGACCGCCGTCCGTCCGGCGACCTGCCCGACGACGTCGCCCAGGTCGGGTGGCGCGGAGTCGTCCGGCGGTGCGACGGGAGGCTCCGTCTCGTCGTAGTCCTCGCCGCGCAGGAGCGCGACCAGGTCGCGCAGGCACCCGACCCCGCGGGCGCTCACCCCCGGCGGCAGCCGGGCCTCGGCGAGGTTGGGCAGCGGGACCACGACGCGCTCGACGCCCGCCGCCCGAGCGGTCAGCACGGCGGGCAGGACGCCGCGCACCGCGCGCACCCGGCCGTCGAGCCCGAGCTCGCCGAGCAGGACACGGCCGAGCAGCGCGTCCGCCGGCACGACGCCGTGGGCGGCGAGCACCGCAGCGGCGAGGCTGAGGTCGAAGCCGCTGCCCCGCTTCGGCAGCCACGCCGGCGACAGGGCCAGGGTGATCCGGCGCTGCGGCCAGGCGAAGCCGCTGTTGACGACCGCTGCCCGCACCCGGTCGCGGGCCTCCCCGAGCGCCGTGTCGGGCAGGCCGATGACCGTGAGGCCGGGCAGCCCGAGGGCCAGGTCTGCCTCCACCTCCACGACGTGTCCGTCGAGGCCGACCAGCGCCACCGCGTACGACCGGGCGAGCGCCATCAGAAGGCCGACCGCAGGTGGGTGACCTGGGGCGCCTCGCCGCGGCGCCGGACGATGCCGACGACGTCGAAGCGCACCTCAGCCCCGTACGCCGGTGCCTCGGCCAGCCAGCGCGACGCCAGCGCGCGCAGCTTGCGGGACTTGGCCCAGCCGACCGCCTCTGCGGGTGACCCGAAGCCGGTGCCTGCACGCGTCTTGACCTCGCAGAAGACCAGCGTGCCGTCCGCGTCGCGCAGCACGAGGTCGAGCTCGCCCTCGTTGCAGCGCCAGTTGCGGACGAGCACCGTCATGCCGCGATCGGTCAGGAACGCCGCCGCCAGGTCCTCGCCGTACCGCCCGAGCTCTGCCGTGTCCATGCCGACGACGCTCGGCCAGGACGGCCCGCCGGACCAGGGTGAACCCCGGATCTGTGGACCCCGGACCTGTGGACTCAGTCCTCCGGCAGGCGGATGCCCTCCACGACGGGCTGGGTCTCGGACGTGCCGAGCGAGGCGGCGTCGCCGGTGGCGGGCGCGGGGCCGGTGTCGCCGTGACCGGGCACGCTGCCGGCGACGGAGTCCTGCGGCGCGGCGCCCATGCTGGTCGCGCCGGCCGCGGTGTCGGTCTCGACAGACTCGCCGTCGGGCGTGCTCCCCTGCAGCCCGGTGGCGCGATGAGCGGTCCCGGTGCTGGTGCCGGTGCTGGTCGCGGGGTCGACGCCGGGCCGGGTGGCGTCGGAGGTCTGACCCGGACCGCCGAGGCCCATCGGCTCGTCACCGGCCGCGCCGCCGCCGTACGACCCGGCGGGGCTGAGCGCAGCGGCGTCGGGGTGCGACGGCGCCTGCGGGTCCGCAGCACCGGGGCTCATGTCGGACAGCTCGGGAACCGCGAGCGCCTCGGGGTGGTCCGGCGTGGGTGACATCGGCTCGGTCTTGCCCTGGTTGGTGTCCGGGCTGCCCTCGCCGCCCGGCTCGGTGCGGTCGGACAGCGTCACCGGCCCGTCGCCCTCGGGTTGGCTCACGTGGCTACCGGCCTGCTCAGAGGTCCCCATGCGCGACCCCTACCCCCCGAACGGAGGACGACCACCCGGCATCTCGAGGTCGGGCTTCTCGAGCTTCTCCACGTTGACGTCCTTGAAGGTCAGGACGCGGACCGACTTGACGAAGCGCGCCGGGCGGTACATGTCCCAGACCCAGGCGTCGGTGAGCGTCAGCTCGAACCAGACCTCGCCATCCGCGGTCCGGGGCTGCACGTCGACCGCGTTCGCGAGGTAGAAGCGGCGCTCGGTCTCGACCACGTAGTCGAACTGCCGGACGATGTCGCGGTACTCCCGGTAGAGCTGGAGCTCCATCTCGGTCTCGTACTTCTCGAGCTCCTCGGCACTCACGCGCTCACTCCCACCCGCTCATCCAACCGCA
>JBKJQM010000459.1:0-5126 GCA_046594005.1 Mycobacteriales bacterium | reverse complement strand
CGGCGCCGCGCATCGAGTGCGGCGTTCCCGCGGGCACCTCCAGCACCTCGCCGGGCTCGAGGTCGCGGGCCGTGCCGTCGACGACGGCGTGCAGCCGACCGACCAGCACGGTGACGTGCTCGGCCTGGGACGGGTGCAGGTGCGTCGGCGGTGGGTCGGAGTGTGGCGGGTAGGTCTGCTCGAGCTCGACGTGCGCGCCGCCGGTGGACGCGGCCGTGGCGAGGAAGACCTGCCGCGTGCCGGCGACCGGGTTGACGAGCTCGAGTCCCACCTCAGGGGTCATGGCACCGGACCGTGCCGCTGCATCAGGTCTGTGTCAGCCACTCCGCGGCGGCGGCCCAGGCGGCGCTGGTCGGGTCGATCGGGTCCCGGTGCGCGCCGGCGGTCTCGACGAGGGGCACCCCCGTTCGCTCGGCGTACTCCCGTGACCGCTCCACCGGGACCGTCTCGTCGGCGGTCGGGTGGACCAGCAGCGCCGGCACGGCGGGAGCGCCGAAGCGGACCGGGTCGGTCTGCGCCCACCGCTCGGGCACCTGCTCCACGGAGCCGCCGAGCAGCAGCTCGGTGTGCGCCTTCGCCCGCAGCAGGTTGGTCACCGGAGCGAGCGCCACGACGCGACGGGCGACGACCCGCGGAGACGAGCCGACCGTCCCCTGCGGCAAGGCGGTCCGGTGGGCCGCCCACAGTGCGAGCTGCCCGCCGGCGGAGTGCCCGACCAGGGACACGTCGTCGAGGTCCAGCGGCGCGTCGATGCGGGCGAGGTGGTCGATGCCGGCGGCGACGTCCTCGAACGTCATCGGCCAGCCGCCGCCGCTGCCCTTGCCGGTGCCGAGCCGGCGGTACTCGAGGTTCCACGTCGCCCACCCGCGGCCGGCCAGGTCGAGCGACAGCGGCCGGGTGACGAGCTTGCCGTACTGCGTCTTCCAGTAGCCGCCGTGCAGCACCACCGCGACCGGGAACGGCCCTGTCCCGCACGGCAGGTGCAACTCGGCGACCTGCGACGGGTCCGGGCCGAACGAGTGCGACGACCCGCGACGCAGCAGCGACAGGGCGATGCGGACCTCGAGCCTCAATCGCGGGCCCAGTCGGCGACGACCCGCGCCAGCTCGGGTCCGCGGTCCTCCTGAAGGAAGTGGCCGCCGCCCTCGACGGTCGTGTGGGGCTGGCCCGCAGCGCCCGGGATCTTTCCGATGAGCATCCGCTCCCCGCCGCCGGTGATCGGGTCCTTGTCCGAGAACGCGCACAGGAACGGCTTGTCGAAGCGCTCGAGCACCCGCCAGGCGGCCTGGTTGTCGGGCGTCGCCGGGTTGTCCGGGTCCTGCGGGATGAGGTCCGGGAAGGCTCGCGGCCCCGCCTTGTAGGTGGCGTCCGGGAACGGCGCGTCGTACGCCGCCTGAACCTCTGGAGCCATCGGGTCGGCGCAGCCGGAGGCGACCAGGAACCCGATCGGCAGGTCCTCGGTGCGCACGACGAAGTCGCGGAACTGCCACCACGCGTCAGGCAGCTTGCGCGTGCCGTCGGGCAGTCCGGTGTTGGCGGCGCACACGCGGTCGAAGCGGTCCGGGTGCTCGGCGACCAGGCGCAGACCGAGCAGACCGCCCCAGTCCTGGCAGACCAGCGTGACGCCGGTCAGGTCCAGCCCATCGGGTGCCTCCGCGAACAGCGCCGAGCGCAGCCACTCGACGTGCCGCGCGTAGGTGTAGTCCTCGAGCGCCGTCGGCTTGTCGGAGCGGCCGAAGCCGATGAGGTCCGGTGCCACGCAGCGGAACCCGGCGTCGACGAGCACCGGGATCATGTGCCGGTACAGGTAGCTCCACGACGGCTCGCCGTGCAGCAGCAGGACGACCGGACCGGTGCCCTCGTCGACGTAGGCCAGGCGCAGGCCGTCGGAGGTATCGACGTACGACGGGGAGTAGGGGAAGCCCGGCAGGTCGGCGAACCGGTCCTCGGGCGTGCGCAGGACGTCCATGCCCGCACCGTAGCGCCGCCGCGCGGCCGCGCTCGGGTCAGCCTGCGCTGGGCCGTTCGGGCCAGAGGTCTGGGCGTTCGGGCGAAAGGGGCGTACGTTCCCGAACTAGTAGTCGGAAAACCCGCCCCCGAGGAGACCCCACTTGTCCGGAACTCCCGTACGTCGACGGCTCGCGGCCACCGCCGCCGCCGTTGCCGGTGCCGCCGCCCTCGCCGCGATCGGCGCCGGCGCCCCCGCCACCCTGGCCGCCGCTCCGGTGTCGTCCGAGTTCGTCCCCAACGGCGCAGACCTGCCCGTCAAGGCCGCCAACCGCCTGAACCCGATCCAGGGCTTCCCGGGCAGCGACAGCATCGAAGCGCAGACCGCCGCGGAGCAGTACGCGCAGGCTCGCGGTCTCGTGCCGCCGAACGCCTACCGCGACGCGTTCCAGGCCATGCAAGGGCTGCCGGCCGCCGGTGGCGCCTGGACCGAGTCCACCGACGTCGCCTACGACTCGGACGACCTGCGCTACCGCGACCCCAACGGCAACGCCATGGGCGGCTTCGGCATCGTGTCCGGCCGCGTCGTGGCAGTGGCCGAGAGCGCAGGCACGCTCTACGCCGGCGCCGCGAACGGCGGGGTGTTCTCGTCGTCCGACGACGGCGGGCACTGGAAGGCCATCACCGACAACCTCCCGTCCCTGTCAGTGGGCGACATCGCTGCCGACCCGCAGGGCAGCAAGATCTGGCTCGCCATGGGTGAGGCCAACACCGGCGGCACGTCCTACGCCGGTGACGGGGTCTGGCGCCGAGACGGCACGGACTGGACGCAGGTCGGCGGTGGGAGCGTCTCCGGCACCACGATCAACAAGCTGCAGTTCGACGGCCTCGGCATGGTCTACGCCGCCACCAGCCGCGGTCTGTTCCGCCACTCGACCGCGACCACGGCCGACGCGACGGACTGGGACCGTGTTCTCGTCCTCAACGAGACGGCGCTGTCCGCGCCCCAGACGAGCAACGCCCCGTACAAGAACATCATCAACGACGTCATCACACGGCCGAACCACCCGGGAGAGGTCCTCGTGGCCGCCGGCTGGCGCAGCAGCCCCGACGCTGCCGAGTACGGCAACGGCTTCTGGTACAGCAGGACCGGCGAGCCCGGCTCCTTCACCAAGGTCAACCCGACCGGGGCCATCAACCCCAAGGAGATCGGCAACACGACGCTGGCCTACGACAAGGACGGCACCCGCCTCTACGCCGTCGTGCAGTCGACGATCCTGATCGCCAAGAGCACCGGAACCAAGGCGGCCAACACCGTGCTCGCCGGGGTCTACCGCAGCAACAGCGGGTCACTGACCGGCCCGTGGAGCAAGATCGCTGACTCCACGAAGCTCGCTCAGAACGGCTCTGCACTCAAGCAGAGCCTCGGCGGCAAGGGCTACGGCCCGGGCGTGCAGGCCTGGTACAACCAGTCGCTCGCGGTCGACCCGGCGAACCCCGAGCACGTCTACCTGGGGCTCGAGGAGGTCTACGAGACCTTCAACGGCGGCACCAGCTGGAGCGCCGTCGGCCCGTACTGGAACTTCTACTTCCCGTGCTGGAGCGTCGACCCGGCCAGGAACAGCTGCCCGTCGACCACCCACAGCGACCAGCACGACGCCATGTTCGCCGGCGGCAAGGTCTACGTCTCCAACGACGGCGGCGTCTTCAGCCGTCCGGCTGCCGGCAGCAAGGTCAACGCCAACGGCAACGCCACCGACTGGACGAGCCTGAACGCCGACCTGCGCTCGCTTCAGTACTACGCGGCCTCGGTCGGCACCGATCCCGATCCGGCGCTCGGCGGCGTCGTCCTCTCCGGCGGCCTGCAGGACAACGGCGGCTCGATCCTGCGCGGCGTCACCACGGCCGGGACGACGGACAAGGGCGATGCCGGCGACCCGGCGCTTGCGCCGTATGCCGCCTTCCCGGGCAACAGCCCCCCTGGTGTCACCGGCGTGATGGGCTCGAACTTCGGCGGCGACGGCGGCGACCTCATGGTCGACCCGACGAACGGCTGCAACATCATCCAGGAGTACGTCTTCCTGTCTCTGCGCGCGACGAACAACTGCGGCGAGTCCCACGGCGTGGACGAGGCCACCAGGGACATCGCTCCGCTGGACGCCGCACCGCGGTTCATCGCCCCGGTCGAGGCCGACGCCGTCAACGCCCGGCACCTCGTCGCGGCCGGAAACACCGTCTGGACCTACGACAGGGGCTACGACATCCAGACCGGTAGCGACTGGGTCCCGGCCTATGGCCTGGGTGCGGTCAACGGACGGCCCAACTCCACGACCGCGCTCGGCAGCAGCAACGACACGATCTACGCCGGCTACTGCAGCCAGTGCAACAACAACGGCTTCACCCGCGGCCTGGCCCGGGTCGAGAAGGTCAACGGGGTGTGGACCGGCACGAAGGTCGCCGCCGCCGGCCTGCCGAACCGGTTCCTGTCCGGGGTGCACGTCGACCCGACGAACGGCCAGCACGTCGTGGTGGCGGTGAACGGCTTCAACCGCCGCTTCACCGAGGGCCCCGGCTCCGTCAACGGCCGGGACTCCACGGGTCACCTGTTCGAGTCCTTCAACGGCGGAGAGCTGTTCACCCCGGTCGACGGCAACCTGCCGGACGTCCCGGCCGACGACGTGATTCTCAGCAACGACAACAAGACGGCTCTGGTCGCCACCGATCTCGGGGTCGTTCGCGGCACCCGGACGACGGCGACCGGGGCCTTCACCTTCACCCGGCTCGGCACCGGCCTGCCGGCTGCGACCGTGATGGACCTGTCCATCGGCCCGGACGGCGTGCTCTACGCCGCCACCCACAGCCGTGGGATCTTCGGCTACCGGCTGGACACTCCGCCGGCTGCGGGGACGCCGGCGGCCACCACCCCCAAGGGCAGGAAGAACTAGCCCTACCCCGTACGACCCCACGGCCCCGGCTGACCACGAGCCGGGGCCGCGGTCGTGGGGCCTCAGCGGCGGACGGTGCTCGGATCGATGACGGCGGGGGCGGCCAGATTCAGGCGCGTGAACGCCAGCGCCTCGGCCAGGTCCGCCTCCCGCTCGGCCCGGTCCTCGCACTTGCGCGTGTTGATCTCGACGACCACCAGACCGGAGAAGCCTTGTACCGCAAGGCCTTCCAGC
>JBKJQM010000421.1:0-9595 GCA_046594005.1 Mycobacteriales bacterium | reverse complement strand
ACAGGCTGTCGCCGCCCGACTCGCCCTGGATGCGGTCCTTGCCGCTGCCGCCCCAGACGGTGTCGGCGCCGTTGCCGGCCCACAGCTCGTCGTCACCCGCCTGGCCGCAGACCAGGTCGTCAGAGCCGAAGCTGCGCACCAGGTCGGCCTCCCCACCGGCCTTGACCTTGTCGACGCCCTCGCCGCCGGTGATCACATCCCGGCCCGGCGACACACCCGCCGGCTCGGCCGGTGCGGTCGACAGGGGCGTGGTGCTGACCGGCCCGCAGTCGACGGACTCGTACTGGTCGCCGAAGATGCGGGTCGCGCCGTCACCGCCGATGACCCGGTCGGCGCCGCCGCCGCCGACCAGCAGCTTGCTGCTCGGCACAATGCCTGCGGGCAGGGGTGTCTTGACGTAGCTGCGCACGAGGGTGCCGAGGGCGTCGACGGTGGTGCCGTCGCTGCCGCCGACGGTCGCCGGCTCTGCGACGACCCAGTCCTTGCCTGCGCCACCGAACAGCTCGTCGGTGCCGAAGCTGCCGAGCAGCACGTCGTTGCCGGCGCCACCGGTGACGAACGCCTTCTGCGCCGTCGTCGACCCGGTCTGGACGAAGTCGTCGCCCTTGCCGCCGAAGACGGTGTCGTCCCCCGTGCTGGTGTCGACGTTGTTGCGTGCAGACGGATCGTCCCCGCCGTCCCCGTCGACGTCCCCACCACCGACGCCCCGCGTCTGGGCCGTCCGCGTGCCCGTCCAGATCGTGTCGTTGCCGGACCCGCCCTTGGCGGTGTCGTTCCCAGTGCCCAGGACGATGGTGTTGGTCTGTGCCTTGGGTCCGGCCGGGAGCGGGCTGTCGCTGGCCACGCCGACCGCGTCGTCCTTGCCGTTGCCATACACGGTGTTGACGCCGCGGCCGACCGCGATGCGGTCTCCGCCGTCGGTGCTGCTGCTCTCCGCGTCGCCGGGGTTGCCCAGGGCACCCCAGCTGACGATGCCGCTGACGGACTTCTTCGCGTTCTTGGCGGCATTCTGGTGGTTGTCGGACAGCAGCAGGTCCTGGCTGATGTCGGTCACCCCGGACAGGGCCGAGTCGCCCGCCACCACGGCGTTGTTGTCGCCGGTGGTGATCCCGTCGTCTCCCGGGCCACCCGCAATCCGAGTGGTTCCGCTGCCGGCGAGGTCGGACACGGTGATGGTGTCGTTGCCGGCCCCACCGGAGACAGTGCTCTCGCCGGTGCCGGTCTTGACGACGTCGTCCTGCGTACCCCCGAGCACGACGGCCTTGAGCGCGAACTGCGCGCTCGGCACGATCTTCTGGTCGTCGGCAGTCTTCGTCTGGTCTCCGTCACCGAGGAAGCTGACCTTGAGGGAGTGGCCGTAGTCCCGGCCGTCGACGACGACGCGCTGGATGTTCGTGCCCACCGAACCGGTCCAGACGTCCTCGACACCGAGCATCTGCACCTTCACGCCGGACGGAGTCGCGGCGCCGGTCACCTCGTCGTAGGTGTGCGTCTGGATGACCTTGACGACGTCGTCGCCGTAGTCGGCCGAGCCGTTGTCCCATGCAGAGTTGCCGCGGTTGCCGCCCGTGCCGAGCCGGCCGGCGAACACGACCAGCGTCGTGCCGTCCGGCGACACACCGCCCAGGACCGGCGGCGGCGGATCGCAGTTGGGCTTCACGTTGAAGTCGAGCAGCGTGATGTTGGCAAGTGTGAAGCTGAAGCTCACGCTGAACGGCGAGAAGCCCAGGGTGATGTAGACGCGCAAGAACAGCGCGAGCTGACCGGACGTCTGGAACAGGCAGATCGGGTTGCTGAGCGCGACGTAGCCGAACTCGAACAGCCGGAACTTGCCGTCGCTGTTCGGGTCGTTCCAGAGGAACGACACGGTCAGCGACACGCCGCCCTCGATGCCCACCGTGATGATGACCGCCGACACCGCGGCGCCCGCGGCGATCTCGCCGTACAGCTTGATGACGGGCAGCGGTGCGCCGCTGTTGTCGACGGTCTTGAAGTACAGGCCGTTGAGGATGCCGACCGCGGTCGAGCCGGACGGCTCCTCGACGAACTTGCGCAGGCCGTACGTGTCGAAGCCGGCGACGATGTGCGCTGTCACCGACGCGCTGCCGGACAGCGTGATGAACACCGGCGGCGGGGCGTAGACCGGCCCGAACGCCTGGCGCCAGGTGAAGCCAAGGGACAGGTCACCCGAGTCGAACTCCACCAGGCTCACGTCCCCGCCCATGATCACGTCGAAGATCTGGCTGGGGTTGTCGAGGAACGGGAAGGTGATGCCGGCCTTCGCCGAGACGCCCGTCTTGAGGGACGGCTTGGTCGAGTTGTCGTCGATCAGCGTCTTGATCGAGTCGCTGGTCTGGGGATCGGCGTTCGTGAGGAGCTTCTTGCCGCTGTCCGGTGTCGCCGCGACCTTGAAGGAGTCTGCCGACTTGAGCTTGAAGCTGCCGATCGGGATGAGCACGGGCCCGGCCTTGGGGTCCGGCATGTTGTTGATGAAGGTGATGACGCCGGCGACCGTGTCGACGAAGTCGAGGTTCGGACCACCTGCCAACGTGCTGAAGGTCTTGGCCAGCGTGATCAGCGTGACGGGCGGACCGCCGGCTGCCTCGGAGAGGTCGGACAGCACCGGGATCGGCGCGTAGAGCGTGTCGATGATCGGCTGGAGCGGCCCGGTGACGGACTTCAGCTGCGTGACGACCGGCTCGAGGATGTCGTTGAGGAACGCGCCGAGGTCGATCGCGACGTCCTCGAAGCCGACCGTGAGGTTGCTGTTGAGCGCGCTGTCGCTGACGGACGAGGTGCTGATGACCTGGTCCCAGTCCATGACGAGCCGGGCCTGTATGCCGGGCAGGGCCGCGTCAGCGGTCGCCTTGAGCAGCCAGTTGACGTTCAGGTGCAGGTCCAGCCGCGGACGGACAAGGTCGGTGTAGGCCTTGGTGCCGAGTAGCTTGGCGAGGGTGAGCTTCTTGCCCAGGTCGGCGTCGCACGCGGCTGCGCCCTCGGTGCCGAGGTAGCAGCTCGGCTCGGAGGCAGCGTTCCCACTGGCGAGGTCGACTTGGAAGGCCGCGGCGAAGGCCGGCGTGGTGCCGCCTCCGGCCTTGCTGATGTCCACGTCGATGAACGCCAGACGTGCCGTCAGCGGACCGGGCGTGGCGAGGTCGAGGTTGATGCCGACGCCCAGCTCGGGCAGGCCCTGGTCCTTGGTGAGCAGGGAGAAGCCGTCGGACTTGTCGAGCGAGAAGGCGAGGTGGATCTTCCAGCCCAGCTTGGCCTTCACGCCGCCGGACGAGCCGTCGGCCTTCTTGAGGGTCAGTCCGGGAAGGCCCGGGTCGAGCGGGATCTCGGTCTCGAGGCAGCCGGTGCCGGTGCAGCCATCGGTGCCGTTCACCGTGCCCGCGCCGATGTCGACACGCAGGACCACGCCTTCGATGTCGAAGATGCTCGCGCTGTCGCAGGAGTCGACCAGGGGCTTGCTCGCGACGGGGGTGTACGCCGCGCCGCCGTTGGCGGTGTCGTCGAAGGTCGTGGCCGTGCCGACCGTTCCCACCAGCTGCCAGCCGCCCCCGTCCGTCTTGCGGATGACCTTGTACCCGGTGGCGTTGGCGGAGGCGCCCCACGTGACGGTGTTCTTGACGGCGCCGCCGAGCACCTTCGCGCCGGTCACCGTCTTGGTGGTGCCGAGCACGGTGTCGACCGACCCGCCGTTGGCGCTGCCGATGGCGGCGACGGCGTACTCGTACGACGAGGTGGGCGTGGCGACCGGCGGGTCAGCGCCGTCGTCCGCCGGGTAGGCGGCGGTGGCGCCCGTGACGTTCGAGGGCTGCAGCACGCAGGTGAACGCCAGCGAGAAGTTCTGCGGGTTGGCGCCTGCGTCGGTCAGCGCCTGCTGGAACTTCGTGTCCAGGTAGGTGCGGACGTCACCGGCGTCAGGCAGCTTGCCCCCGTTGACGGTCTCGATCTCGTCGAACAGCGCGGTCAGCTCGGTGCGCAGGTCGCCGACGAAGTCAGCGCCGGCCTGCAGGTCCGAACCGACGACGGGCAGCTTGCCCTCCAGGCTCGCCGCGTTGAGCGAGTCCTGCACGAGCAGCAGGAACGCGTCGAGCCCGTCGCCGATGGTGCCGAAGTCGAGCAGCGATGCGGCGAAGGCTGCGGCGATGTCGCCAGGGGTCGGCGCATCGACACGGTTCTGCGTGTTGCCCCCGCCGACCTGACCGCTGAGGCCGAACAGGGTCGCCGCGTCGCCGCCGCTCTTGGGCAGCCGGATGCGGACGCTGCCCTTGGTGGGATCGGGCTTGGTCGCGTCGCCTGCGTCCGGGAACAGCGGCTCCCAGCTCGTACCGCTGTTGCTCGTGACGTAGAGCGGCAGCTTTGCGCAGAGCGCGAGGTCGCCGCCGTTGGTCATGCCGCTGCCGCAGTCGACGCCGCCCGTGTAGTCGTTGACGTTGACGGTGGCAGCGCCGAGGAAGGCCGACAGCGTCGAGGCGTCCGCGCTCGTACCCCCGGGCTTGGACAGGCCGAGCTTGTAGTGCGCGGACGCCTGCGCCTTCTCGTCTGCCGTGCCGCCCGGCTTGCCGAGCGACAGGGCCAGCGGGCCGAGGTTGGCGCGCACCGTGCCGTCGACGCTCGCAGTGGCGTCCACTGAGATCTGCGAGTCGTCGAGCACCTTCAGCGGCAGCGAGGTAAGGCCGCCGGCCGGGATGGCCAGCGGGATCGCCAGACCGGCCTTGACGTCTGCCCGCACGCTGACACGCGCGGTGCCGTCGCCGGCCGTACCGGCCAGGCCCTTGCCACCCACGTCGAACGCGATCGGCTCGGAGACGCTGTAGGCGCGCTTCCAGTCCAGGCGCACGACGAGGTGCGGCGATCCGAGGGCATCGTCGTACGAGAACTTCAGCGGGGTGTTCTTGCTCAACCGGTCGTCGAGCACCTTCACGAGCTGCTGCACCGAGTCCGGCGGCGAGAGCGTGAGCAGTGAGATCGCGTCCGCGAGCTCGGTGCGCATCGTGTACGGCGTGCCGTCGGACGGCAGGTCGATGTGGCCGAGCCGCAGCGTCGTCCCGTTCGGGACGTCGAGGACGACAGCGACCTTGGTGCCGACCAGCACGCTGCGCCCCTTCAAGGCAGTGGTGAAGGCCCGGCTCCCGGTGCGGCTGGCGTCGACGAGATCTGTGTGGCCGGGCACGACAGGCGGACCGACAGCGTCAGGCGTGTCGCTGTAGGTGACGTCGTTCCCACCACCGGACTCGTCGGCGGCGAGCAGGTCACCGACCGACCTGTCGATGAGCGGCACCTTGGTGCCGAGGATGCCGGAGCCGCCGCCTGCCTGCAGCTGCTCGTCGAGCAGCTGCAGCACGCGCACGACGATGCCGAGCAGCGCCTGCGGGTCGCTGGTGTCGATGTCGAAGTTCAGGATCTTCGTCAGCCCGGCGTCCGGGGTGACGCTGGGAGTCCCGGTCGTGATGTCCGGCCAGGAGGCGGTGAAGCCGGCGCTGCCGGCGCCGAGGAACTGCGCGGCGTCGGGCACGGAGATGCTGCCGTCGGCGTACGCCTGGATCTTCGTGGTGACGCCGATGCGCTCGGCGATCGTCGCGGGACTCCCGATCAGGGAGGAGAACAGCCCGACCACCGGGACGTAGTCGCCCTCACCGGCCTTCTTCTTCAGCTGGACCTTGAGCATCGGCTGCGAGGACGTGCCGGTGCAGGTGGCCGACTGGTCGGTGCTGCAGATCTTCACCGTGCCGCCGACCTTGATCCGCAGGAAGCCGGCCTTGGCGTACACGTCCACGCCCGCGGTCATCGGGAAGCTCGCGGTCAGCAGGTCGTAGCCGACGCCGACCAGCAGCCGGTCGACGGGCAGCGGCTCCTCGGTGACGGTGACCTTGCTGCCGTCGAGGTTGGTCCGCGCGTACGGGCAGGCCACCCCCGCGCCGCCGCCGGTGCAGGCGCTTCCTGTGCGCGGCGCCGACAGGTCCAGCGCCAGCTTCAGCGTCGCCGTGTAGCTGGGGGTGACCTTCGCCGTCGGCTGGACTCCGTTGGCGTTGGTGATGCTCTTGCGCGTGCTGCCGGAGCCCTGGCCGAGCAGGTTGGCGAAGTTGACGACGCCGGCGTCGACCTCGGCGCCGCTGACCGAGTAGGTGGTGCCGCTCGCCGGGAGTCCGCCCACCCAGTCGGTGGTCATCGTGAGCACGCTGCCGGCGATCGACGCGATGGTGGCGCCGGAGCTGCCCGCGGTGACGCGCCGGCCGACGAGGTCGGCGGCGAACGTCCGGCCACCGGAGTCGGTGAGGGTGTTGGCGCCGTACGTCGCCGGACCGGTGATCGCAGCCGTGCTCTTGACGAGGTCGACCTCGCTGGAGGCGCGGCTGAGCACGAGCTGCAGCGGAAGGCGGTCGCCGGCGAGGGTGCCGACGGTCGCGGCGATGGCGGCTCCGGGGATGTCGGTGCCGCCGGCGTAGGCGTTCAGCTTCGTGAGCAGCTGCTGCAGGGAAGCGAAGGTCGGCTGGCCGACGCGTGCCGGGTCGACGGGGGTGTCGGTCGTGGACGGCTGCACGACGTTCTTCTTGAGGAAGTCCGCCAGCGCCTCCGCGCCCTTCACGGCGTCGGCGACGGAACCGGACAGGAACGGCAGGGCCTTGTTGTCCGGCCCGCGCTGCGCGCCGTTCACGACCGTGACCAGCTGGGCGAGCATGTCGGCGACATCGCGTGGCGACAGGTTCTGGAAGGCGGCGAGCGGGTCCAGCCCGGTGACCGCGACCGACGGCGCCCCCGTGGAGACATCCGCCCAGGTGATCTGGACGGTGCCGGACACGCTGGGGATGCTGAAGGTGGCGTCGGACGTGGCCTGGATGGTCAGCAGTGCGTCGATCGAGCCGGGCACTGCTGCGAAGCCGACCTGCCACAGGGCCGCTGCGGACGACGGGTCCTTGAGCTCGCCGTCCGCGCCGTCCGGGCGGGTGACGTAAAGGCGGCCGTCGCCGTCCGGGTCGGACGCGGACCCGACCAGGTGCAGCGATGCGTCGTCGTCGGCGTCGGCCTCGACAGCGCTGACGCCCAGGATGCCGAGCGCTGCAGACAGCCCGGGCGCGGTGCTCGGGAGCTTCACCCCGACGTCCACGGTGAAGCCGGGGCTGGTCGTGCCCGTGCGCTCGACGTACGCCGCATAACCGCTGAGGGTCTTCTCGAGGACGACGCTGAAGGACAGGTGGGCGTCGGCCTTGACCGTGACGCCGCCCGTGCTGTTGAGCTCGAGCTTGGGGGTGTCCTTGCGGACGCTGAAGGGCTGGTCGGACTGCGTCCGACTCACCGTCAGGTCGAACCCGAACCGGTGGCCGTCGTCGACGAGCGCATCGTGGGTGAGCTTCAGCTCGCCGGTGCGGTCGCCGCTGATGGACAGCGGGATCGTCGTGCCGTTGAAGTCGGCGTACGCGTCGAGCGCGGCGATCTTGTCCTTGACCGCCTTCTGCACCAGGTCAGGGAAGCCCAGGGCAGCGCCAGCGCTCCCCCCGACCAGCGGGATGGCGGAGGCGAGCTGTCCCGCCTCGGCGAGCGAGCTGGTCCACGTACCGACGTCGTCGACCATGGTCTTCAGCTCGGTCAGCCCGGGGGCGTCCGCCGCCGCGGCCGGGGACGCCAGCAACGTGGTGCCGGTGAGTGAGGTGACCATCGCCAGGACGCAGGTCGCGGCGATGGAACGAAGACCAAGTGCGTTGCGCACAGCCATGCTGAGCCCCCCCGGGCGTGCTGCACGCACCATGCCGGTGCGTGACGCCCGCAACCTAGACCCCGCTGTCAGCGCTCCGTGCGGTTTCGAGAACTCTTGCTCTGCAGGCGATCACGATGCGTGACGTGTGGTGATCTTGGTGTGACCATGGGCGTGCTGTTCGCCCGTGTATGCGGTGTTCTGTCCAGAGGAGCGGCCCAGCAGAAAATTTCTCGGCCGAGGGACGGGGAGTCAGTCACTCAGTCGGTGGGACGGTCGCGGGCGGTCAGGCCTCAGGCCGCAGGCTGTCAGGCCTCAGGCCGGGTTCATGTCGACGAAGCGGCTGTAGTGCCCCTGGAAGGCGACGGTGATGGTGGCCGTCGGCCCGTTGCGGTGCTTGGCGACGATGAAGTCGGCCTCGCCGGCGCGCGGGCTCTCCTTCTCGTAGGCGTCCTCGCGGTGCAGCAGGATCACCATGTCCGCGTCCTGCTCGATCGAGTTGTGGACCGCCACGCCGTCGGCGACGAAGTTGTGGGTGCCGAGCACCGTCGCGTCGAAGACCTCCTCCTCGCCGAGCGGCTCGATGGCGACGACCTCGTCCCAGAGGACGTCGTTGGTCGCCATGAGCTCGAGCTCACGGTCGTCGAGGACCGCGGCGACGCGGCCGAGCCGCTCACGACTCGGCGCGTGCTTCCACATGGTGGTGCCGCAGTAGGCGGTGCCCATCGCGCCGGCGAACTCGCGCTGGGTCATCCCGCGCTCGGCGAGGACCCCGCGCACCCGCTGCCAGACCTCGCGGGCAACGGTGTCCACGTTGGCGTTGGCGCGCACGTCTGCCAGCGCAGCACTGAGCCGGGCGACGGCATCACCCCGTTGACCGTGCACGCCGATCTCGGTCAGGAACCGGCGCTGGTCGTCGGCGCCGGAGATGTCCAGCGTCCACTGCTGGCGGTGCTCGCCAGGCGTCACAGCCCGCAGGTGCGTCGAGATGCCGAAGCGCAGCAGCAGGCGGCTGACGTCGTCGCAGAGCTGACGACTGGTGGAGCCGTAGTAGACCCTGCCCGAGCGGCCGTTCTTGCTGACGGTCACCGAGCCGTCGGTCGCCCACAGGTGCCGCAGGAACAGGCGGATCTGCTGCTTGGGGAGGTGGGCCACATCGGCGGGGACGAACTTCTCGTGCGACCGGAGCCCGAACAGGCCGAGCCCATCGAGCCAGGCGGCGATGGGGTTGCGCCGGCCGTGCGTCAGGTGGAAGGGAGCCGGCAGGCGCAGGCTCGTGCAGCGCGCAGCCGGGTAGTCGTCGCGGACCGAGGTGATGCCGAAGGCCGTGGCAGCCTCCGTCACCGCCTGCAGGTTGGCCTCGTCGACGCTGGCGTAGCGCAGCGGCTGGCCCTTCACGAACGACCCGTCCCCGAGAAGGTGGGCGAGCATCACGACGTGGGCCTCCGGCCAGGCCTGCTCGGTCTCGGGAGCCGGTACGTGCCGGGGCACCGCGAGGCGCGCGCCGACGGAGAGCTCGCCGAGCGGGCGCCACCCGTCGTAGGTGAGGAACGGGTGGTTCGCCGTCGCGCTCACCTGCTTGCCGGACGCCAGGCGCAGCCGGAAGACCTGCTTGCGGCCGGTCGAGAAGACGTGCGTGAGGTGGCGTCGGACGTAGCGCAGCGAGTCGTCCAGGCTCCAGACCGGGACGTCGGTGGCGCCGGCCGCGAACAGCTCGCCGAGCGTGACCTCGCAGCCGGTGTCGGCGCGCAGGACCTTCGTGGACGCGGGCAGGCAACCGGACTCGCGGAGGTCGCTGATCTGCGGCTTCTTGTCGGTGCGCTGCTCGGCGCCGCGGTTGAGCTGGCTCATCGCGATCACCGGGATCTCGAGCTCCTTGGCCAGCAGCTTCAGCGAGCG
>JBKJQM010000397.1:0-5081 GCA_046594005.1 Mycobacteriales bacterium | reverse complement strand
CGCGTGCGCACGCAGGAAGACGCGGTCTTCGGCGACGAGTTCGCGCACCTGCAGCGCACCCGCGGCCCCCGCACCGGCGACTCCTGGGCCCCGGCCCGCGGCAGCGCCGTCGGCGCCGTCGCGGGCCGGGGCCCAGGAGTCGCCGGTGCGGGGGCCGGGGACGAGCAGGGTGCGCAGGCCGCGGGTGCGCTGCAGGTGCGCGAACTCGTCGCCGAAGACCGCGTCTTCCTGCGTGCGCACGCGGTGCACGACGACCACGTCGCCGGGGGTCTGCGGGAGGTCCTCGGCCAGCGCCCGCAGCGGCGTGATGCCGATGCCGGCTCCCAAGAGCAGCACCTTGCGGCGGGTGCGCCGCTCCGCGGTCAGGCGGCCGTACGGCCCCTCGACCAGGACCCGGGTGCCGGGCCGGAGCGCGGAGACCCGGGACGTGTCGTCGCCGAGCTCCTTGACCGTGACGCGCAGCAGGGTGGCGGTGGGAGCGGCCGACAGCGAGAACGGGTGCGCGCGCAGCGCCCCCGGCCCGTGGAGGAAGCGGAGCATCACGAACTGCCCTGCCTGGGCGCGCAGCTCGTCGAGCCGGCGCCCGGTCAGGTGCACCGACCAGACGCCGGGCGACTCCGGCACGACGGCGTGCACGACGAGCCGGTGGCGCAGCGTGCGTCGCAGGGGCAGCGCCACGCGGAAGACCAGGACGGCGGCGGCGGTGGTGGCCCAGGCGCTCCACCAGTACGCGGTGGCCAGCGGGTTGGCCAGGAAGTCGGCGCCGGTCCAGACCTGGTGCGGCAGGGCGAGGCCGACGCCCAGGTAGGCGTAGAGGTGGAGCAGGTGCCAGGACTCGTACCGGAGTCGGCGGCGGGCGACGCGGATGCTGGTGACGACGACGAGGACCAGGCAGAGCGTCCCAGCGACGGCCAGCAGCATGCCGGCCAGGTCCCAGGTCATGCTCCAGAGCTCGCCGAGCAGCCCGGAGTAGCCGCGTCCGTCGGCCCCGGCGTAGCCGAGGGCGGTGAGCGCGATGTGCGCCACCATCAGGGAGAACGAGGAGAAGCCGACGAGCCGGTGCACCCGGGCCAGCTCGTCCTGGCCCCAGGCGCGCTCCAGCGCCGGGACCCGGGCCATGAGCAGCACCTGCACGAGCAGCAGGTCCGAGGCCACCAGACCCGTCAGCCGACCGAGGGACGTCAGCGCGGCAGCGGGTCCGGCGGCGAGGTCGGCCAACCCGTGCGGGTACGCCCAGAGGGCGGCTACGAGCAGCAGGCTGACGACGAGGGCGTCGCGCGTGGACGCCCGCCACCAGGCGGGAGTCGAGCGAGAGGTCGAGGTGCGCACACGACGAGGGTCGCCCGGCTTCCTGGCACCAGCCTGGGAGTCCCCTGTGGGTCGGTGAGGAGCGAGTCGGCGCGACCGCAGGCAGGTGCGGGCGGTCCCGCGTCGAACTGCCTGCCCATGGAGCTCACCCGCCGCTCGCTGCTGCAGGGCGCGGTGGCCGGCAGCGCGCTGGTCGCGATCGACCGCGCCGCTCCGTCCCTGGCCGGGACCGCTCGCGCCCCGGTCGCCGCACCGGAGCACACGACGCTGGACGGCACCTACCTGCGCGGCCGCCGGGGACGCGCCGGTTACGTCTCGCTGCGGCGCGGTGGTCCCGAGCCGCACGTCCTGCGCACCGAGCTGGCCCGGCCGTCGCGTGGCCGGCTCGCCACTCGCCGCGGGGTGCTGGCCTTCGCACACCTGACCGACACGCACGTCGTGGACGCCCAGTCGCCGGCGCGGGCTGAGTTCGTCTCCCGGTACGGCCCGCCGCTGTCCGGCGGTCACCGCCCGCAGGAGGTGCTCGCCACCCAGGTCGTCGACGCGATGGCGCGGGCCGTCCGACGGACGGGTCGCGGTCCCGTCACGGGCCGCCCGCTGGACCTCGCGCTGTCGACCGGCGACAACGTCGACAACCGCCAGTACAACGAGCTGCGGTGGTTCATCGACCTGCTCGACGGCGGGCGCACGGTGCGCCCCGACAGCGGCGACCTGCGCCGCTGGGAGGGTGTCAGCGACCAGGACCTGCTGTCGTACGACGTGCACTACTGGCACCCGGACGGGCAGCCGGCCGGCCGCGAGGTCGACCGGATGCGGGCGGTGTACGGGTTCCCGGACGCTCCCGGACTGCTCGACGCCTGCCGGCGCCCTTTCACGAGCACCGGCCTGGGGCTGCCCTGGTTCTCCGTCTACGGCAACCACGACGGCGCCATCCAGGGCACCCTGACCCGGACCCCGTCGCTGGGGGAGTACGCCGTCGGTCCGGTGAAGCACATCGGGGCCGGGCCGGCCCAGAAGGACCTGCCCACGCTCACCCCCGGGGTCCTGCTCGGCGGCCCCGCGCGGGTCGTCACGGCCGATCCGGACAGGCGCTTCCTGACCCGTCAGCAGTGGATCGCCGAGCACCTGCACACGGCGGGACTGCCTGTGGGGCACGGCTTCACGGCGAAGAACGTCCGGGACGACACGGCCTACTACACGGCCGACGTCGCACCGCGGGTGCGCCTGGTGGCGATCGACTCGACCACCCCCGGGGGCTATGACACCGGCTCCATCGACGTCGTGCAGCGCGACTGGCTGGAGGCGCAGCTCCGGTCCTGCTCGTCTCGCTACCTGGCGGCGGACGGCACGTGGGTGCACCAGCCCGGCGTACGCGACCGGGTCGTGCTGATCGCGAGCCACCACACGGTCGAGACGATGGACAACGTGCTGCTGGCGCCGGGGGAGACGGCGCCGCGCGTCCAGGGCGACGAGGTCCTCGCGCTCCTGCTGCGCTTCCCGAACGTCGTGGCCTGGATCAACGGGCACACGCACACCAACTCGGTGACGCCCCACCGGGGGCTCGCCGGCGGGCTGTGGGAGATGACCGCCGCGTCGCACATCGACTGGCCGCAGCAGTCGCGGCTGGTCGAGCTGGTCGACAACCGCGACGGCACGCTGTCGCTGTTCGGCACCGTCATCGACACTGCGGCGCCGCTGACCGGCGGGCTGGGCTCACCGCTGGCGCTGGCCGGCCTGTCGAGGGAGATCTCCGCCAACGACCCGAACACCCGCGACGACCCGGAGCCCGACGCCCGGCGCGGCACGCCGGAGTCGCGCAACGTGGAGCTGGTCGTCCGGGCGCCGTTCCGGCTGACCTAGCCTGCGCCGCCGGCGTTCTGGCCGCCGGTCCCGCCCATCGACGTGTCGTCGTCCGTCCGCTCCGCTGTGTCGTTCGTCGCGGGCTCGTCAGTGCTCTTGAGGTCCTCGGGATCCACGACGATGTCGGTCCCCTCGAACACCTGCGGGCTGTCCTGTGGCGATGTCATGCGATCTGCCTACCCGCTCGCCGGTGTGATCAACGACTCGGCAGAGCACGATGGGCCCGTGGTGAACCTCGTGCTGGGCCCCCTGCTGCGGCACGTCGACGAGACCTCGGCCTCGGTCTGGGTCGAGACCGACGCCCCCTGCGAGGTCCAGGTGCTCGACTGCAGCACCGCCACGTTCACCGTCGCCGGGCACCACTACGCGCTGGTGCTGTGCGACGGGCTCGAGCCGGGCACCACCACCCCGTACGGCGTGCGGCTGGACGGTGACCAGGTGTGGCCACCCCAGGACGACCCGTACCCGCCGCCCACCGTGCGGACGAGGACCGGGGCGGGAGACGAGCCCCTGCGCCTGCTGTTCGGGTCCTGCCGCGTCACGCGGCCGCACGTGCCGCCGTACACGCTGCTCAAGGGTGACGAGGCCGTCGGTGTCGACGCGCTGCACGCGTACGCCCGGCGGATGCTCAGCGCGCAGGAGCCGGACTGGCCGGACGCCCTGCTGCTGGTCGGCGACCAGGTCTACGCCGACGAGCTGTCCCCGGAGACGCTGGCCTACATCGAGCGGACGCGGGGGACCGACGTCCCGCCGGGGGCCGGTGTGGCCGACTTCGAGGAGTACACCGTCCTCTACCGGGAGGCCTGGAGCGATCCGCTGATCCGCTGGGTGCTGTCGACCTTGCCCACCGCCATGGTCTTCGACGACCACGACGTGCACGACGACTGGAACACCTCCGCCGAGTGGCGCCGCACGATGGCGGAGGAGGACTGGTGGCCGGCCCGCATCGAGGGCGGGTTGATGAGCTACTGGATCTACCAGCACCTCGGCAACCTCTCGCCTGCCGACCTCGAGAAGGACGCCGTCTGGGCGGCGCTGCGCGGGGTCGAGGACGGCGAGGACCTGCTGCGCGAGCACGCCCGCAAGGCCGACGCCGAGGCCGACGGTGGCAAAGGGGTGCGCTGGAGCTATCGACGCGACTACGGCGACGTACGCCTGCTGGTCATGGACTCCCGGGGTGGGCGGGTGCTCGACTCCGGCGAGCGTTCGATGGTCGACGAGAAGGAGTGGGAGTGGATCGTCGAGCAGACCCGCGACTGCGCCTCGCACCTGCTGCTCGCCTCGTCGCTGCCCGTTCTGCTGCCGCCCGCCATCCACGGCCTCGAGTCCTGGAACGAGGCGGTGTGCGACGGCGCCTGGGGCAAGCGCTGGCGCGTGTGGGGCGAGAAGATCCGCCAGGGCGCCGATCTCGAGCACTGGGCGGCGTTCCGGCTGTCCTTCGAGCGGCTGATGCGCTTGGTCGAGGAGGTCGGCTCCGGGAAGTGCGGGCCCGCTCCGGCCAGCATCACCTTCCTCGGCGGGGACGTGCACTTCTCCTACCTCGCGCAGGCCCGCTTCCCCGACGAGCTGGGGGTGACGAGCAAGGTCCACCAGGCGGTCTGCTCGCCGATCCGCAACCCGATCAACCGGCCGATCCAGTGGGGCGACCGCTTCGCCGGCACCGCGGTGGGACGCGGCCTCGGACGGCTGCTGATGGTCCTGGCGCGGGTGCCGAAGAGGGAGGTCACCTGGCGGGTCGACCACGGACCGCGCTTCGACAACGAGATCGGCGCCATCGAGATCGCCGGTCGCAGCTCGTTGTTCCGACTCGAGCACGCTCTGCCCGGCGACCCCGACGAGCGCCTCGAGACGGTGCTCGAGCAGCGGTTGGCGTAGGGGGCTCGGGTGCTGTCGTCCCGTGACCGTCAGGGGAC
>JBKJQM010000035.1:0-4679 GCA_046594005.1 Mycobacteriales bacterium | reverse complement strand
GTCAGCTTGCCGGACTTGGCCCAGCGGGTGACGGTCTTGGGGTCGACGCGGAACATCGTCGCGACCTCGGCCGGGGTGAGAAGGGCCTCAGCGTCTGGGGTGCGGGTGCTCATGGGGGTCGTCCTCTGGTCAGGGCGGGTCTGCCTGCCCGCGTGAGGACGATCGTGCGCGATGTCCGCATTCTCCGTAATGGCCCATCCGGGTCATCTTGGGACTAGTCCTTCAGCCCCGCCAGACCATCAGTTCGCGTTCTCGACGGCCTGCAGCGCCTTCATCCGGGCGGTCACGCGGGCGTACGCCGCGGCCGCCGCCGACCCGTCGCCCTCTCCGAGCGCGGTCAGCGCGGCCGCCACGTCGCGGGCCGACTCGTCCTGCGCGAGCTCCGCGTCGTCGAGCAGGTGCACCAGGCCGCCGTAGTCCAGCTCGACCAGCGCCCGCGGGTGGAACTCCTCGAGCCAGCGCCCCAGGTCCTCGACGCCGGCGACGACCGCCCCGTCCTCCACGGTGCGCCGCAGGACGGCCAGCGCGCGAGCCGTACGCCGCCGCGCCCGCGACATGGCGGTCCGGTAGACCAGGCTGCGTCCCGCGAGGCGCCCGGCCGGTGCGCCACCACCGCCGGCCGGCTGACCGAGCCGGACCTCGCGCTCACCGGAGTCGACGAGGACGAACCACCGCAGCGGCACCTGCCAGGTGCTGCTCAGCTGGTGGCTGCGCAGGTCGGGGTGGTCCGCGCGCCAGGCGTCGAGCTCGTCGGCGGCACCGGCTGCGACGCCGAGCGGCAGGAACGCCTCCACCACCTCGTCGGGCAGGTCGGCGACGAACTCCTCGAGCCCCTCGAGCGAGCGCAGCGCGGTGCGCCACGGGCACACCAGCGTCACGCCGTCCACCTCGGTGACGTAGGCGTGCTCCTCGATCGCCGGCAGCACCCGCGGCGGACGGCCCACCGACGCGCGCACCGAGGCCTCCCGCTCGCGGGTCACGCCGTCGGCGGGGGACAGCGCGACGCCCTCGGCGACGTAGGTCTCCCAGCGCCGCCGCTCGGCCCCATCGAAGGCGGCGAGGGGCTCGTACACCCGCAGGAACGCCACGTGCGCCGACATGCCCCCGATGCTCGCACGGCTCGGCCGCCCCCTGTCCCGCGGACGCTCCGGTGGCTAGCCTGCGCACGGGTGCACATCCACCCCGGCACCGCGCTGCGCCTCACGAGGGCGGGGCGACCACTGACTGTCCGGCGCACCCGGAGAGCCGTACGAACAGGAGCGGCGCGTGAGCGTCTTCGACCGGACCGACCACCTCAAAGACGCCGGGCACGAGCAGGTCGTCTTCTGCCAGGACCCCGCGAGCGGCCTCAAGGCCATCATCGCCATCTACTCGACCGCCCTCGGTCCGGCGCTCGGCGGGACCCGGTTCTACCCGTACGCCAGCGAGGACGCGGCCGTCGAGGACGTCCTGAAGCTCAGCAAGGCGATGGCCTACAAGGCGGCCTGCGCCGGCATCGACCTCGGCGGCGGCAAGGCCGTGATCATCGGCGACCCGACGCGCGACAAGACCGAGGCGCTGCTGCGGGCGTACGGCCGGTTCGTGCAGTCGCTCGGCGGCCGCTACTACACCGCCTGCGACGTCGGCACCTTCGTGCAGGACATGGACGTCATCGCCAAGGAGACCGACTACGCCACGGGCCGCTCGCCGGAGAACGGCGGCGCCGGCGACAGCGCGGTGCTCACGGCGTTCGGTGTCTTCCAGGCCATGCGTGCGGCAGCGCAGCACACATGGGGCACCCCTACGCTGGCCGGTCGCCGCGTCGCGGTGGAGGGTGTCGGCAAGGTCGGCCACCACCTCGTGGAGCACCTGCTCACCGACGGCGCGTCGGTCGTCGTCTCCGACGTCAGCGCCGCGGCCGTGGAGCGGGCGCAGGGACTGGGCGCCGTCGAGGCCGCTGACGTCGACGCGCTCCCCACGATGGACTGCGACGTCTACGCCCCCTGCGCGCTGGGCGGGTCGCTGTCGGACGAGGTCGTGCCGGCCCTGCAGGCCAAGGTCGTCTGCGGCGCGGCCAACAACCAGCTCGCGCACCCCGGCATCGAGAAGGCGCTCGCGGACCGCGGCGTGCTCTACACACCGGACTACCTCGCCAACGCCGGCGGGCTGGTCCAGGTCGCCGACGAGGCGCTGCACTCGGCCAAGGGCGGGTTCCGCTTCGAGCGGGCCAAGGCCGAGGCCGCCGGCATCTACGACACGGCGCTGTCGGTGTTCCGGCTCGCAGACGACGACGGGGTCCCCCCCGCGGTGGCCGCGGACCGGCTCGCCGAGCGCCGGATGGCCGAGGTCGGCCGGCTGCGACGGCTCCTGGTGCCCGGCCGCAGCTGACGCCCGGCCACAGCGGCCCGGTCGCCGGCGCTCCCGCCGTGTCGACGGGGAGTTGACCCTGTACCGTGGGTCCTTGGCACGGATCCGACGAACGACACGGAGACGTGCCGTCATGATCGTTGCCACCCGGGGCTTCGCCGCCCCCGTCGCGAAGGGGTCGAGCCATGGGGCGCGGCCGTGCCAAGGCAAAGCAGACGAAGGTCGCTCGCGAGCTCAAGTACAACACCGGCAGCCTCGACCCCGACCGCCTCAAGGCGGAGCTCGCCAGTGGCGGGCCGCTGCTGCCCTCCACGAAGGTGGCGGAGGACGACGACGACTTCGTCGACCCGTACGCGCCGGACGACGACGACGAGACCGCGCGCTAGAGGGCAGGCGCGTACGACCGAGGGCGGCCCGCGGGCCGCCCTTCGTCGTTCGTCGGCGAGGTCCCTAGGCGGAGTGGCTGCCGGTCAGCGTGACCGTGCCGTCGCCCGGGACGACCTCGCCCGCGACCCACGCCGGGACGTGGCGGGCGGTGAGGACGGCGAGCGCCCGGTCGAGGTCGGCCGGCGGGACGAGCGCGACCATGCCGACGCCCATGTTGAAGGTCCGCTCCATCTCCTCCTGCTCGACCCGGCCGCGCGACTGCACGAGGCCGAAGACCGGAGCCGGCTGCCAGGTGCCGCGGTCGACGGTGGCCGACAGGTGCGCGGGCAGCACACGGGCGAGGTTCGCCGCCAGGCCGCCGCCGGTGATGTGGCTGAAGCCGTGCGTGTCGGTCTCGGCCAGCAGCGAGAGGCAGTCCTTGGCGTAGATGCGCGTCGGGGTGAGCAGGTGCTCGCCCAGCGGGCCGCCGAGCTCGTCCACGACCGCCTCCAGGCGCATCTTCGCGCCCTGCAGCAGGACGTGGCGCACCAGTGAGAAGCCGTTGCTGTGCAGTCCGCTCGAGGCCATCGCGACGACGACGTCGCCTTCGCGGACGGTGTCCGGCCCGAGGACGCGGTCCTCCTCCACGACCCCGACACCGGTCCCGGCGATGTCGTAGTGGTCGGCCGGCATCAGGCCCGGGTGCTCGGCGGTCTCGCCCCCGACCAGCGCGCAGCCGGCCAGCTCGCAGCCCGCCGCGATGCCGCCGACGATCTCGGCGATCCGCTCGGGGACGACCTGCCCGCAGGCGATGTAGTCCTGCATGAACAGCGGCTCGGCACCGCACACGACGAGGTCGTCGACGACCATGCCGACGAGGTCGATGCCGACCGTGTCGTGCTTGTCGAGCGCCTGGGCGATGGCGAGCTTGGTGCCGACGCCGTCGGTGCTGCTGGCCAGCAGCGGGTTCTTCCACTTGTTGGTGTCGAGGCGGAACAGCCCGGCGAAGCCGCCGAGCCCGCCGACGACCTCGGGCCGACCGGCGCGGGCGATCTTGCCCTTCATCAGCTCGACCGCACGGTCGCCGGCCTCGATGTCGACGCCGGCCGCGGCGTAGGAGGACTCGCTCACGGGCGCGTCAGCGCGTCCTCGGCGCCACCGCCGGCCAGCCCGGACGTGAACTCCGGCCCACCACCAGCAAGCATGGCGTCCATCTCGTCAGCGGGCGCGATGCCGTTGTGCACGACCACCTGTCCTGTCTCGACGTGCTCGTGGTCGACGGGGTGCCCAGCGCTCTTCGCGAGCCCCTCGAGGACGTGCTTGCCGATGAGGTCCCGCTCGGGGATCTCGATGGGGTACTGCCCGTCGAAGCAGGCGCGGCACAGGCGGTCGGCCCGCTGGTTGCTCGCGCCGATGAGGCCCTCGATCGAGACGTAGGCCAGGGAGTCGGCGCCGATGCTGGACCGGATCTCCTCGACGCCCATGCCGGAGGCGATCAGCTCGGCCCGGCTGGCGAAGTCGATGCCGTAGAAGCACGGCCACATGACCGGCGGGCTCGAGATGCGGACGTGCACCTCGGCGGCGCCGGCCTCGCGCAGCATGCGCACCAGCGCGCGCTGGGTGTTGCCGCGCACGATCGAGTCGTCGACCACCACGAGCCGCTTGCCCTTGATGACCTCGCGCAGGGGGTTGAGCTTGAGCCGGATGCCGAGCTGGCGGATGGTCTGGCTCGGCTGGATGAACGTGCGGCCGACGTAGGCGTTCTTGACAAGCCCCTGGCCGTAGGGGATGCCGCTCTGCTCGGCGTAGCCGATGGCCGCCGGCGTGCCGGACTCGGGCACCGGGATGACGAGGTCGGCGTCGACCGGGGCCTCGAAGGCCAGCGTGCGGCCGGTCTGCACGCGGGCGGTGTTCACGCTGCGACCGGCGATCGTCGTGTCGGGGCGGGCGAGGTAGACGTACTCGAA
>JBKJQM010000142.1:0-30443 GCA_046594005.1 Mycobacteriales bacterium | reverse complement strand
GAGGGCGTCCGGCACCAGCCAGCGGTCGTCGACGCGGCGCACGACGCCGGACTCCACGAGGTGCCGGAGGACCTCGCCGACGAAGAAGGGGTTGCCCTCGGTCTCGGTGCGCAGGAGTGTCGCGAGGCCGCGCGCCGCGTCGTCCAGCTCGTGGCCTGCCGCCTCCTGGAGGACCTGCAGCACGTCGGCGTCGTCCAGCCCGACGAGCGGCAGGCGCGTCACCTGGGGCAGCCGGCGAAGGTCGGCGAGGGCGGCCACCAGCGGGTGCGCGCGCTCCACGTCGGTGTCCCGGTAGGTGCCGACGACGAGCACCGAGCCCTGCTGCTCCTCCCCGAGGCGGCGCAGCACGTGCAGCAGCAGCTGGAGCGTCGGCTGCGTGGCCCAGTGCAGGTCGTCCAGCACGAGCAGCAGGCCGTGCCCGCGTGACGCCGACGTGAGCCAGGACGTGACGGCCTCGAACAGCCGGTACTCCTCGGACCGGACGTCGGTGTCCACCGGCGCGCCGAGAGCGGGGTGCAGGGAGCTGATCTCGGGGACCAGGCGCGTGAGCTCGGCAGGCAGGGACCCGAGCTCTGCGGCGGCCCCGAGTCCGTGCACGTGACCGCTCAGCGCCTCGACGAACGGCTGGTACGGCGCAGCCAGCCCCTCGTCGCAGCGCCCGAAGAGCACGAGCCCGCCTTCCCCGTGCACCGCTCGCGCCAGCTCCGCCGCGGTGCGCGTCTTGCCGATCCCGGGCTCGCCGGCCAGCAGGACCGCGCGGTGGTCGCCCGCGGCGGCGCTCTTCCACGCCGACCGCAGCTCGTCGAGCAACCCCGCGCGCCCGACGTAGGAGGACGCGGGTGTCGTGGCCAGCACGGAGGGCAGCGGCAGCCGAGCCTGCTCCGGCGCAGCGGGCTCCCACAGGACGCGGCAGGCCGGCACCGGCTCGGGCAGGCCGCGCAGCTCGAGGTCGCCCACCGGTTCGAAGGTGTCGCTGCTGCGTCCGCGTGCGAGCAGCCGGGCGAGCTCGGCCACAAGGATCTCGCCGCCGGCCGCTGCGGCGCACAGCCGCGCGGCCTCGACGACCGGTGTGCCGAACAGGTCGCCGCCCTCCTCCCGCACGTCACCCGCCGAGATGCCGATGCGCAGGTGCAGCTCCTCCGCGGCAGGGGCCGACAGGGCGTCCCGCTCCAGGGCCTGCTGCAGGGCGACGGAGGCCGCGATGGCGTCCGCCGCGGACACGAAGCAGGCCATCACGCCGTCGCCGAGGCTCTTGACGACCCGCCCGCGCGCGGCCTCCACGACGGTGTGCGCGAAGGCGTCGTGGCGGCCGAGCAGCGCGTCGGCAGCGTCGTCGCCGACGGCCGTACGCAGCGCCGTCGACCCGACCAGGTCGGTGAACACGACGATCTGGGTGCTCAGCTCACTCATCGGCGACGCCGGTGGAGGCGTGCACGGGCACCGCACCGGGCCCGGCCGGCTCGGCGGCACGCCCTCGCTCCGCGCACGGCGCCCCCCGTCGACGTGCCCGTGTCTGCCCCGGAACGTTCCCACAGGTGCGCGGCCATGCACAGGTCTGCAGACGTCCGGGATCGCGGTACTCCGCGTGTGGGCGTACGTCTTCGGCACGTCGACGGTCCACCTGTAGGCCCATCTGGCGGAACCGCTGCGGAACCGGGGAGTGCGGACGTACGTTCCGCGCGCCACCTGTGCTGGCCCGGCGGTCGCCGTCGGCTCCTGGATCCGGAAGGACCACATGTCCCTGTCCCGTCCCCGCCGCCTTCTGGTGCTGAGCGTCGCGACCTCCACGGTCTGCGCCGTCACCGGTGCCCTCGCCATCGCAGGAACGACTGCTCCGCTCACGCTCGGCGCACCGGCCTCGGGCGGTGGAGCGGCCGCGGGATCGGGCCGCGCGCAGTCCCTCGCCTTCGGTCGCGAAGAAGCGCACGGTGAGGCCGAAGGGCCCGGCCGTGGCATCGAGGCCGAGCGCTACGGCGACCGCGCCTTCCCCCGCACCACCATCGACTACGCGCAGTCCAAGGGAGCGCAGACCTCCTTCGCGAAGCTGCCCAAGAAGCGCAGCAGCGGCACGGTCGCCAGCGGCACCGCCACCATCGGACCCTCCACGCCCTCCGGCACGTGGGCCGGGCTGGGCCCGGCGGACAGCACGGTGCCGGCGCTCCTCACGGACGGAGGTGTGCAGACGCGGGTCGCCGGGCGCACCACGGCCCTCGTCGTGGTCCCGAACAGCGCGGGCGGTCACTCCCTGTTCGCGGGCGCCGCCGGCGGTGGCGTCTGGCGCAACGACAGCCCCGCAGCCTCGGCGGACGCTCAGGCCTGGACGGCGCTGCCGACCGGCCTGACCAGCTCGGCCATCGGCTCCTTGTTCTACGACGCCGGCAGCGACACCCTCTACGCCGGCACCGGCGAGCCCAACGGCTCCGGTGACAGCGAAGCGGGGCGTGGGCTGTTCCGCCTCGCGGGTGCCAGCAGCGGCGGCTCCACGTGGTCGCTCGTGGCCGGCAGCGCGACGACGGTCACCGAGGGCGGCGTCGTCAAGCCGCGCATCGCCCTCGACCGCGGCATCGGCAGCGTGTGGGCCTCGGGTCAGCACATCCTCATCGGCGTCACGCAGGCCCGGCACGGCTCCTCGTCGGTGAACGGCGGACGCAAGACGCCGCCGAACGTGGACCGCATGGGTGTCTACGAGTCGACGGACGGCGGCACGTCGTTCACGAGGGTCCTCTCGCCGGTGAGCAGCGACACCTGGTTCCAGGGCGGGGTCACCTCCATCCAGGCCGATACGCGAGCAGGTCACGCCGGCACGCTCTACGCCTCGGTGCAGGGCGCCGGCCTCTACCGCCGACTCGCCTCGGCAGCTGCAACCGACTGGACCCAGATCTATACGACCACCAACCCGAACGACACGTACGGCGGCCGCATGGAGTTCGCGCTCGCGCCCCTCGAGGGCGGAGCGCTCCGCATCTACCTCGGCGACGAGTCGTCCGACCGGGGGCTGTCGTTCCTCGTGAAGACCGACGACGCGGATGCGGTGACGCCGAAGACCTGGACGGAGCTGTCCAACCCGGTTCCCGGCACTCCCGGCTATGCCTCCTGGCACTTCTGCGGGGACCAGTGCGGCTACGACGAGGTCGTGGTGAGTCCGCCCGGGCACCCGGACACGGTCTACATCGCCGGCCAGATGCAGTACGAGGAGGTCGGCAACCGCTCCAACGGCCGCGCCGTCCAGGTCAGCACCGACGGCGGGACGTCGTTCACCGACCTGACCCAGGCACCCAGCGGTGACACGGGGAAGTACGAGGCCCTGCACCCGGACCACCACGCCATCGCCTTCGTGCCCGGCGCGGACGGCACGGCCATCTACAACGGGTCCGACGGCGGCGTCGTCCGCATCGACGCAACGCCGAGGAGCCAGAGCGACCGGTGCGACTCACGCGACCTCGGCATCCTGACGGCCCAGTGCCGGCAGTGGTTGAGCGGCGCCCCCACCTCCATCACGCCGCTGAACAAGGGGCTGGACACGCTGCAGTTCCAGAGCCTGTCGACGAACCAGGCTGGGGACCTGCTCGGCGGGACGCAGGACAACGGCACCTGGTCGCTGCGCGGGACCCACCCGTGGTTCGAGACGATCTACGGCGACGGCGGCCAGTCCGGCATCGACGTGGACGGCACCACGCGGTTCCACACCTACTACGCCGCCAGCCCCGATGTGAACTTCGGCGGGGACCGGCCCGAGGACTGGTACTGGATCGGCGACCGCCTCTACGGCAGCAAGGAGGCGCAGTCCTTCTACATCCCGATCATCACGGACCCCTCCGTCTCCAAGACGTTCTACGCCGGCCTGCAGCACGTCTGGCGCACCAAGAAAGCCGGCGGCGACCAGGCCTACCTCAAGGCGAACTGCGCCAACTTCCCCGGAGACGATCGCGGCTACACCGGGGCCATCTGCGGCGACTGGGAGCCCCTCGGTGGCGGCACGGGCGGGACGAAGGGGAACGCGGACACCGGCAACAGCGGTGACCTGACGAGCCCCGTCTACGGCACGGACCGCGCTGGGCAGTACGTCGTGGCCACCGAGCGCGCGCCGTCCGACACCGGCACGCTGTGGGCCGCGACCCGCACCGGCCGCGTCTTCGTCAGCAAGAACAGCGCTGCCGAGCCGGCGCAGGCCGTGAAGTACAGCCGCGTCGATACCCCGCAGACGCCGGGCCGCTTCGTCAGCGGCATCAGCGTCGACCCGGCGAACCCGAACCACGCGTGGGTGTCCTACAGCGGCTACTCGGCGTACGCCGCCGGCGGGCACGTCTACGAAGTGACGTTCAACCCGGCCACGAGCACGGCGAGCTGGACAGACCTGTCGTTCGACCTGGGCGACCAGCCGGTGACGGACATCGTCCGGACCGTGGGCGGCGACCTGTACGCGTCGACGGACTTCGGCGTCGCGCACCTCGGCAGGGGTGCCGGTTCCTGGAACAGCGAGGGGAACCTGCCTGTCGTGGCGGTCTACGGGCTGACCCTGGCTGCCGACGGTTCGGGCGTGTTCGCGGCGACGCACGGCCGCGGGGCCTGGAAGCTGACGCTGCCGTAGCACCACCTCGCACGATCGGCAGGGGCACCCCGGGTAGTCCGCGAGGTGCCCCTGTCGCGCGTCGTCGGCCTCCGCTCGGGCGGTTCGCGGGACTGCAGCTGACGGCGCTGGCCGAGGCCGGTGAGCCCGGCCGTCGAGCCGACCACGGCCTCGACGGGTCGAGGCGGAGGTGACGCCCAGGGCTGACGCGTTGCCGCACTCCGACACCCCGTAGGCCGCGGCGCAGTACCTCGCGACGACCTGGACCGCCGACGACGAGGAGGCCCGTCACCACATCACCGAACGACGACGTGCGAGCCCGGCGGGCCGGCATGGGCGCCTTCGCCGTCGACCGGACCGGCTGGCACGTCAACGTCTTCCTCTACTGCGGGTGACCACCCCGACTCGGCGCAGGTAGGCGCTGGTGACGCACGGCGGCGATGGCCGCCGCTCCGACCAGCGACAGCGCCGCCGTCAGCAGCGCGGCGTTGTTCCACCCGGCGACCAGACCTGCGGCGCCGGCGTCGGTACCGCCGCGGGTGGCGACGACGGCGACCAGGCTGATGCCGATGGCGGAGCCGACGTAGCGGAAGGTGTTGTTGGCACCGCTGCCCATGGCCGTGCGGTCCGGCGGGACGCTGGCGACCGCCTCCCGGCCGATCGTCGCGTTGAGCACCCCGAAGGCGACACCAGCCACCAGCATCCCCGGTACGAGGCGCACCAGCGGCGAGGACGGCTCGAGCCCCGTCTGCGCCAGCTGGCCGACCGCGACGCCGACCAGGCCCCCACCATCAGCGCGCGGCTCGACCACCGGGAGGGCAGCCGCTTCACCTGCAACGCGGTGAGGACGCTGGTCCCGGCGAAGAGCAGCACCAGCAGGCTGGCGGTCAGCAGGCTGCGCCCGAGCCCCCGCTGCACCAGCGTGGGGGTGAGGGCGGCGAGGGCGGTCGCGCCGATGCCGTTGGTGAACGAGCCGATGGAGGCGGCCAGGAAGGGACGCCTCCGCAGCAGGGTCAGGTCGAGCATCGGCTCCGCTCGGCGCGGCTCGACCAGGACGAACGCCGCCGTCAGCGCGAGCCCGCCCGCGAGCAGGACGAGCACGCCGGCGCCGACGCCCTGCTTGGCCTGCACCAGGGCCGCGAGCAGCGACGCCAGCCCGGCGCCCAGCAGTGCGGCGCCGAGCAGGTCCGGTCGCCGGCGGACGTCGGCCGTCGACTCGACGAGCAGCAGCCGGCCGGCGACGCCGAGCAGCACCGCGAGGACGGCCACGACGAGGTAGGTGTGCCGCCAGCTGGTACCGGCGTCGGCAGCGACCGACAGCAGCCCTCCTGTGGCGATGCCGCCCCCGACACTGGCGCCCCAGACACCGGTCGCGTGACCCCGCGCTGGGCCGGGTGGGAACGCGTGCCCGATCAGCCCGAGTCCGCAGGCCAGGACCGCCCCGGCTCCCGCGCCGGCGAGCAGCCGGCCTGCGACGAAGGCCGCCGACCCACCGGCCAGGGCGCAGACGAGCGATCCCGCGGCCAGCAGCACGAGGCCGGTGACGAACACCTTCCGGCGCCCGAGGTCGTCGGCGAAGGCCCCGGCCGGCAGCAGGGAGACGGTCAGGCCCAGCGCCATCGAGCTCAGCAGCCAGGGGACCGTGGACGGGCTGGAGTGCAGCGAGACCGCGGTGCGGCCGGCCGTGGCCAGCGGCGTCACGAAGGCCATCAGCACGAGCAGCGTGCTGGTCGACGCGAGCAGAAGCGTCCGGCCCTGCTCCTTCGTACGACCCGGCGCCGGCGACAGGACGTTCTGCTCGCACAGTCCGGTCGTGCGCACCTCGTCCATCGCGTCCAGCACGGCGCCTCCTCGGCATGTCAGTACGGAAGTCCAACTGACCGCACCGTAGACCTGGTCGGTTGGATGTGCAAACCTTCTTGGGTGACGCTGCCGAAGCTGGAGGACCTCCCGGGTCGTGCGTGCTCGATCGCCGGTGCGCTGGAGGCCGTGGGGGACCGGTGGGCCCTGCTCGTGGTCCGCGAGGTGTCGATGGGCAACCACCGCTTCACCGACATCGCACGGGGGACCGGCGCTCCGCGCGACCGGCTCGCCGCGCGGCTGAACTCCCTCGTCGAGGTCGGGGTGCTGGAGCGCCGGCAGTACAGCACCGCCCCGCCGCGCTGGACCTACCACCTGACCGCCAGCGGCAAGGACCTCGTGCCGGTCCTGCACGCGCTGCTGAGCTGGGGCGACCGCTGGGTGGCAGAGGCCCCGCCGGTGCAGCTGCGCCACCACGACCACGCCGTCGACCTGGCCTGGACCTGCAGGACCTGCGGTGAGGCCGTGCGCGACTCGCCCGTCGAACGTGTCCTCACACCGGCCGGCGAGGCTCTGGACGGACGCTGACCGGAGGCGGAACCGCAAGCGTGGCAGGCTTGTTCGCGTGACCGACATCGCCATCGAGCTCGAGCCGGACCCCGCGCAGGACGACCAGGCGCGCCGCGCCGCCCTTGCCCTCGTCGTGGCCGGGCACGACGACGACGAGGACGTCGTGCACGCCCGGTCCAGCGCCGCCCTGCACGAGCTGGTCTCGATGGTGGTCGGTCCGATCGAGGTGCGCCCGGAGTCCGCGCCCGCGCTGTCCGCGATGCTCTCCACCGCAGCCCGGCAGTTCACCGCGTTCGGGGCACTGGCCTACGTCATCGCGGACCAGGCCTTCGCCGCCGGTCAGCGCGCGCCCGGTGCCGACGGACCGGACCACGCCGAGATCCTGGCGGCGACCGCCGAGGTGCTCGAGCGGCTCGCCGAGGACGGTCTCTAGGCCGTACGCCGACGCTGCGCTGCTCCGGCGAGCAGCAGCAGCACGGCCGCGGCGATGCGGCTGCCGGCGCGGTAGGCGAGCACGTTGTCGAGGACCAGGCGCCGCCAGCGCTGGCAGGGCGGCAGTCAGCAGCAGGGGCCGGGAGAAGCCCATGCGCAGGACTTCGCCACGGCGTCGCAGAGCCCTGTCCCGGCAGCCGTGCAGGGGTCACCGCAGCGGGACGGGTGGGCTCGGCTCGGGCACCGGCTCGGTGGAGGGCACCGGCGCCGGCGGCGGCGGCTCCGGGGAGGGCTCGACGGTCGGCGGCGCGACGGGAGCCGGGGTGGGCTCCGGGCTGGCCGGCGGTGCGCCCGGCGCGGACCCGGAAGACGTGGGCGCGGGAGGGGCGCTGGGCGCGCTGGAGGGCGAGGTCGACGGCGACACGGAGGGCGAGGCGGATGCCGTCGGCGAGGCCACCACCGGAGGGGGCAGCAGCCCGACCCCCCAGGACTCCGGCGACTGCCCGGCGTAGCGCGCCGCCGCCGTCAGCACGACGCGCACGTAGTCGTAGGAGTGGTTGTAGCTGAAGATCGCGGAGATCCGCGGGCGCTGCCGGTCGAGCCGCCGCGAGGTGGCGCACAGGTAGCCGCCGGCGGCGTACGCCGCGTCGTCGAGGTCATGCGGGTCGCGTGTCCCGTTGCCGTCGCCGTCGGCGCCGTTGCGGGCCCACGTGGACGGGATGAACTGCATGGGGCCGACCGCGCGGTCGAGCTGGGTGTCGCCATCCAGCTTTCCACCGTCGGTGTCGCGGATGAGCGCGAAGTCGCCGCTGCCGTCGAGCCGCGGCCCGAGGATGGGCGGCAGGGCCCGGCCGTCCGGCGCGATGGCGGCGCCGTCGAAGGACCCGTGGCCCGACTCGACGAAGCCGATCGCGGCGATGAGCACCCACGGGACGCGGCAGGACGAGGGCGCGGCCCCGAGGCGGGTTGCGGCCGTGCGGTAGGCGAGGACGGCGCGGCCGGGGATGCCGGCGACGCTGAGGGTGGCCGGGACGGCCGGCAGCTTGCGGACGGTCGTCGAGGCGGCCGGCCGCGTCGCCAGCGCCACGGCCTGCGGCGCGACCTCGTCGCTGGTCCGGGCCAGCACCTCGCGGTGCTCGTCGCGCAGGTCTGCGCCCGTCTGCGAGGCCGTGGACACCGGTGGGGGTCCGGCCGGGGCCGAGGCGCTGCCGGAGGCGACCACCAGGGCGATCGCGGCGAGCTGGGCGAGGCGCTTGCGGTCCGGTGTCCTCACGCCTCCTCCATCCTGGCCGCCCGCCGGCGGAACAGGGCCGCGACGCCGAAGACGGAGACCGCCGCGTAGACCCAGCCGACGAAGGCGTCGACGACGAAGTGCTCGCCGCCGTACGCGAGGGTGAACGTCATGGCCAGGATGTAGACGATCAGCAGCAGGCGGGTGCGCAGGCCGACCAGCGACCAGCTGAACAGCAGCACCATCATCGGTACGCCCGAGTGCAGGGACGGGATCGCCGCGACGGCATTGGCGTACGCCTCGCCGCGCTGCACCGCGGAGCGGATCGTGCTGATGCCGGTGGCCTGCAGCGTCTCCGAGACGACCCGCGCGACGTCCGGCAGATAGCCGTTCAGTGCGGCCATCCACGGCGGCGCCGCAGGGAACAACGCGTACGTGGCGAGGGTCAGCAGGGTGAGCGTCACCAGGGTCCAGACGTAGCGCCGGAACAGGTGGTAGGCGGTCAGCCACAGCGCGACGGCCAGGGCCATGGGCACGATGAAGTGCGACATGTAGACCGGCACGATGGCGATGTCCCACCAGCGCACCTCGCCCGCCCTGTGCAGGTGGTCCTGCAGCCAGACGGTGGGCACCTTGCCGCCGGTGGCCCAGCCGAACAGCCACTCGTCGGCGCGCAGCTGCGGGAGCACGTGGGCGTTGTCGATGCCGTCGGCGCCGGTCTTGCCGTTGACCAGCGCCGGCAGGTGGACCAGGCGGCTGCCGACCTCGTCGGCGGCGCCCCTCAGGAAGTCGTAGAGGAACAGCACCCCGAGCAGGGGCAGCCAGTCGTGCACGACGGCCCGCCACCAGGTCCGCCACTCACCCCCGCAGGACGCCCAGAGCAGCAGCAGCACCCAGGCCGTGATGACCTCGCGCCCGGTGGGGAAGCCGAACGGGATCGACACCAGGACGAACAGCACGCCGACACCGATCAGCAGCCGACTGCGCCGGGCCTGGGCCTGCGGCGAGATGGTTTGCCAGGGGGACAGCACGCGGCGCGCAGGTGCCGTTGCCGTGTCCGTCATGTCTCCTCCCGCACCGAGCCGAGGGTACGGGGCTGGAACGGTCGGTACGGCGTTGGCGTGCCGCGATAGCATCAGCCGCATGCAGACCCTGCTCCTTCCCGAGCCGCGCTGACGTCGACCGACGACCGCGCGGCGCCCTCGTGACCTCACGAGGGCTTTCTCATGTCCGGGGCACCTGCAGGAGGAGAGACCATGACCACCGACACCGGGGGAGCACCCGCCGAGCGGGCTGCCTACGACCCGCACGCCGTCCAGGACCGCTGGCTGCCGGTCTGGAACCGCCTCGACCTCTACCGGGCCGGTCGCCGTGAGGGCGCGCCGAAGAAGTACGTCTTGGACATGTTCCCGTACCCGAGCGGTGACCTGCACATGGGCCACGCCGAGGCGTACGGCCTGTGCGACGTGCTGGCGCGGTACTGGATGCGGCGCGGCTACGACGTCATGCACCCGATCGGCTGGGACTCCTTCGGCCTGCCCGCCGAGAACGCCGCGATCAAGCGCGACGAGCACCCGGCCACCTACACGTACGCCAACATCGAGACGCAGGCCGAGAGCTTCCGCCGGTACGCCATCAGCTTCGACTGGTCGCGCCGGCTGCACACGAGCGACCCGGAGTACTACCGCTGGACGCAGTGGCTGTTCCTGCGCTTCCGCGAGCGCGGGCTGGCCTACCGCAAGAGCAGCGCCGTGAACTGGTGCCCGAACGACCAGACGGTGCTGGCGAACGAGCAGGTGGTCCAGGGGGCCTGCGAGCGGTGCGGCGCGGTGGTGACCAAGCGCGAGCTGACGCAGTGGTTCTTCAAGGTCACCGACTACGCCGACCGGCTGCTCGACGACATGGAGCAGCTGCGCGACACCTGGCCGTCGCGCGTCCTGCGCATGCAGGAGAACTGGATCGGCCGCTCGCAGGGCGCGCACGTCGACTTCACCGTCGGAGACCAGACCGTCACCGTCTTCACGACCCGGCCGGACACCCTGTACGGCGCGACCTTCTTCGTCGTCGCTGCCGACGCGCCGCTGGCACTGCAGCTGTGCGCGCCCTCGCAGCAGGATGCGTTGGAGGCCTACCGCGACCAGACCCGGTTGCTCTCCGACATCGACCGCCAGTCCACCGACCGCCCGAAGACCGGCGTCGACCTGGGCGTCACCGCGCTGAACCCGGTGACGGGTGAGCAGATCCCCGTGTACGCCGCCGACTACGTGCTGGCCGACTACGGCACCGGCGCGATCATGGCGGTGCCCGCTCACGACCAGCGCGACCTCGACTTCGCCCGCGCCTTCGGCCTGCAGATCCGCGTCGTCGTCGACACCGCCGCCGAGGATCCGGCCGTCACCGGCGTCGCGACGTCCGGCGACGGAGTGCTGGTGAACAGCGGGCCGTACGACGGCCTGCGCAAGGACGAGGCCATCGCGAAGGTCGTCGCCGACCTGGAGGCGCGCGGCGGCGGCAAGGGCGCCATCAACTACCGGCTGCGAGACTGGCTCATCTCGAGGCAGCGCTTCTGGGGCCCGCCGATCCCGATCGTGCACTGCGGGTCCTGTGGGGAGGTCGCGGTCCCGGACGACCAGCTGCCCGTCGAGCCGCCCGACCTGCGTGGGGCGGCGCTGAAGCCGGCGGGAACGTCGCCGCTGGGCGGGGCCGAGGACTGGGTGTCCACGACGTGCCCGTCGTGCGGGGGGCCGGCCCGGCGCGACACCGACACCATGGACACCTTCGTCGACTCGTCCTGGTACTTCCTGCGGTACTGCTCGCCGGACTACACCGAGGGGCCCTTCGACCCCGAGGCCGTGCGCGAGTGGATGCCGGTGGCGCAGTACGTCGGCGGCGTCGAGCACGCGATCCTGCACCTGCTGTACTCGCGCTTCTTCACCAAGGTGCTGCACGACATGGGGATGCTCGACGTGGTCGAGCCGTTCGCCGCTTTGATGAACCAGGGCCAGGTCATCAACCAGGGGAAGGCGATGAGCAAGTCCCTGGGCAACGGCATCGACCTCGGCGAGCAGCTGTCGGCCTACGGGGTGGATGCCGTACGGCTGACCGTGGTCTTCGCCGGGCCGCCCGAGGACGACATCGACTGGGCCGACGTCTCGCCGTCCGGCTCGGTGAAGTACCTGGCCCGCGTCGCCCGGCTGGCCGAGGAGGTCGCCGAGCTGCCGGCGACCTCGGACCGGGACGTGGCCCTCGACCGTGCGGTGGCCCGCGCCGTCGACGAGGTCACCCGCAACACCGAGGCCCAGCGGCTGAACGTCTCGGTCGCGCGCTTCATGGAGCTGACCAACGCCCTGCGCAAGGGGCTGGACGCCGGCTCGTCGTCGGCCTCCCTGCGCGACGGCGTCGAGGCGCTGGCGGTCATGCTCGGCTGCTACGCGCCGTACACCGCGGAGGAGGTCTGGTCGCGCCTGGGCCACGACGTCGACGCAGGTGACTCGGTGCACGACACCGCCTGGCCTGTCGCGGATCTCGCGCTGCTCGTCGAGGAGACCGTCACCTGCGTCGTGCAGGTGCAGGGCAAGGTGAGGGAGCGGCTCGAGGTCGCGCCGGACATCTCCGAGGACGACCTGCGCGTTCTCGCCCTGGAGTCCGAGGGCGTGGTCCGCGCGCTGGACGGCCGCGGGATCCGCACCGTCATCGTGCGTGCGCCGAAGCTGGTCAACGTGGTGCCTGCCTGACTCCGGACGTGGCGGCGTCGCGTGTCCTGCCGTGGCGCGCGGCCACCGCGCGTCCGGTCGATAGCCTCGCGCCATGACGGTCGCGGTGGTCACCGACAGCACGGCCTACCTGTCGCCCGGCCTGGCCGAGACCTGGGGCATCCACGAGGTGCCGCTCCACGTGGTCCTCGGGACACGGACCGGCATGGAGGGCCTGGAGGTCTCGCCCGGTGACGTCGCGAAGGCGCTGTCCGAGCGGCGCGTGCAGGTCTCGACGTCGCGGCCGACGCCCTCGGAGTTCGCGGCGGTGTACCGATCGCTCGGCGCGCCCTGCGTCGTGTCGATCCACCTGTCGGCGGAGCTGTCCGGCACGTACGACGCGGCCCTGCTCGGCGCGGCCGAGGTCGAGGCCGACGGCATCGAGGTGCACGTCGTCGACAGTAGCCAGCTGGCCATGGGGCTGGGCTTCGCTGTCGTCGCGGCCGCCCAGGCCGCCCGCGACGGGGCCGACGCCGCTGCCGTGGTCAAGGCCGCCGAGGACACCGCGGCCTCCACCGACCTGCTGTTCTACGTCGACACCCTCGAGCACCTGCGGCGCGGCGGCCGCATCGGCGCCGCCGCTGCGCTCGTCGGGACAGCGCTGGCCGTCAAGCCGCTGCTGCACATGCAGGACGGCCGGATCGCGCCGCTGGAGAAGGTGCGCACCGCGTCCAAAGCCCTTGCCCGGCTCGAGGACCTGGCGGTGCAGCGCGCCGGTGCGGGAGCGGTCGACGTCGCGGTCCACCACCTCGCCGCCGCCGAGAAGGCCGAACAGCTCGGGGAGCGGCTGCGCGCGCGCCTGCCGCTCCTGGGGGACCTGCACGTGTCGGAGGTCGGCGCCGTCGTCGGCGCCCACGTCGGTCCCGGCCTGCTCGGGGTGGTGGTCTGCCGGCGATGACCACCCTCGGGCTGACTGCCGCGGTGCTGGTCGGCTACCTCGTCGGCTCGGTGTCGACGGCCACGCTGGTGGCCCGCCGCCGGGGCGTCGACCTGCGCGGCGTCGGTTCGGGGAACCCCGGGGCGTCCAACGTCGGACGCGCGCTGGGCCGCCGCGCAGGGGTCGCCGTCGCGGTCGTGGACGTGCTGAAGGGACTGGTGCCCGCCGCGGCCTTCGGGGCGGCCGACCACCGGGCCGGACTGCTGGCCGGGTTCTTCGCCGTCGTCGGGCACGTGTCGTCGCCGTTCCTGCGCGGGCGGGGCGGCAAGGGGGTGGCGACGGCCGCCGGAGCGATCGTCGGGTCACACCCGCTGTGGGCGCCGGTGGTGCTGCTGGTGTGGGTCGTCGTCCTGGCCGGTACGCGTTGGATCGCGGCGGCATCGATCGCGGCGGCGCTGTCGGTCCTCGTCGTGGCGCTCGTCGCTCGTGAGGACGTGCTCTGGGCGCTGGCCCTGGCGCTGGTCGTCGTGGTGCGGCACCGGCCGAACCTGATGCGGATGATGCAGGCTCGCCGGGCCTGAGGGGCCTGTCCACAACCTGCGCCTGCGGAGCCCTTCTCGCGGTGCGCGCTCCCTAGCGTCCGTCGCGTGCCACTGCGTCGACGACCTGCCGCCCCCGGGACGGGTCCCGGCGAGCGCGTGCAGCGGCTGCTGGCCCGGCCGGTCGGGGGGTGGGTGCCGCCCGAGCCGGAGGGCGCCGAGGACGTGGCTGCCGACGTCCCGGCCGCTGACGTCCCGGCCGCTGACGGGGCGCCGGTCGTCGAGCTGGTGTCCTCCTGGTCCGACGGGCCCCGAGTGCACACCGCGCCGCGGCTGTCCGCCGTCCTCCCGCCGGCGCTGCTGTCCGGCCGCCTCGACCCTGGCCGGCGCGCCGCGACCGCTCTGGTCGTCGTGGCGCTGCTGGCTGCGCTGGTCGCCGGGGTGGTGGTCGTCCGGGGACGGCCGCAGGAGCAGGTGGTCACCGCTGACGTGGTCAGCACCGGCGCGCCGCTGCCCGGCGCCTCCGCCCCGGCCCCGGCCCCGGCGCCGTCGCCCGGGGCGGAGGTGGTCGTGGCCGTGGGCGGCAAGGTGCGCAGGCCGGGGCTGGTCCACCTGCCGGGAGGCAGCCGGGTGGACGACGCCGTCCGAGCCGCTGGGGGCGCCCTACCGGGGGCGTCCACCGGACTGCTGAACCTGGCGCGCCGGTTGGTCGACGGGGAGCTCGTCCTGGTGGGGGTGGACGCGCTTCCCGGTGCCGCGGCGCCGGCTGGCGGTGCCGCGGGGAGCGAACCTGCAGGCGGCTTGGTCGACCTCAACGCCGCCACCGTCGGGGACTTCGACTCCCTGCCCGGCATCGGCCCGGTGCTGGCCCAGCGCATCCTCGACTGGCGCACCGAGCACGGCCGGTTCGCCAGCGTGGAGCAGCTGCGTGAGGTGTCCGGCATCGGTGAGAGCAAGTACTCCTCGCTGAAGGCGAAGGTGACGGTCTAGTGCCCGTGCGTCCGGGGTCTCCGCACCGGCGGGCCGCCTAGTGCCGCTGCTCCCGCCCGCTGGCCAGCCGCTCGACCTGCGGCTCGTCCTGCCGGCCGTCGCCGCCTGGCTGGTCGCGTGGCAGGGCAGGCTGCTCCCCCCGGCGGTCCTGCTGACCGGCGCGGCCTTGGCGGCGGCGGCGTGCGCCGTTCTGCTGGTCCGGCGGCCCGTCGGGCGCAGCCTGGTGGCCGCTGCATTTCTGGGCTGCGCGGCCGCCTCGGGCGCGGTGACCGGGGTGCACGTCGCGTCCCGCACGACCGGGCCGCTGGCGGCGGCGGCGGCTGCCGAGTCGGCCGTGACGGTCGAGGGCGTCCTGACCGACGATCCACGGGTGGCCGCCGGTCGTCGGGCCGGGCCGGTGGCACGTGACCTCGTCGTGGTGCGGCTCCGCGTGGAGGTCGTGCGCGCGGCCGGGCGCGAGTACCGGCTGCGCTCACCCGTCGTGGTGCTGTCCTCCGACCTGAGCTGGCTGCCGCTGCTGCCCAGCCAGCGCGTCCGCGCGGAGGGGCGGCTGCGTCCGCCGGAGGCGGGGGACGACGTGGCGGCGGTGCTGTCGGGGCGGGGGCCACCGGTCGTGCTGTCCCGGCCGAGCCTCGTGCAGCGGGTGGCGGGTGACCTCCGGGAGGGACTGCGCCGGGCGGTGGCTCCGCTGCCGACGGAGGAGCGGGGTCTGCTGCCCGGGCTGGTCGTCGGCGACACCAGCCGGCTGAGCGAGGAGGTCCGGGAGGACTTCCGGACCGTCGGCCTCACGCACCTGACCGCCGTCTCCGGCACGAACGTCGCCGTCATCACCGGCGCAGTCCTGCTGCTCTGCAGGCGGTTCGGCGTCGGCCTGCGGTGGAGTGGGGTGCTCGCCGCGGTCGCTCTGGCCGGCTTCGTCGTCCTGGCGCGCCCGTCGCCGAGCGTCCTGCGGGCTGCCGTCATGGGGGTCGTCGCGCTGCTGGCGCTCGGGTCGGGCAACCGGCGGGCGGCCATGCCGGCCCTCGCGACCGCGGTGCTGGTCCTGCTGCTCGTCGACCCGGACCTGGCGGCAGCGCCGGGCTTCGCGCTGTCGGTCCTCGCCACGGGCGGGCTGCTCGTGTTCGCGCCGCCGTGGCGGGAGGCCCTGTCGCGACGGATGCCGTCCTGGCTCGCCGACGCCATCGCAGTCCCTGCGGCGGCGCAGCTGGCCTGCGGGCCGGTCGTGGTGGCGATCTCCTCGTCGCTCGGGCTGCTGTCCGTCCCGGCCAACCTGCTGGCCGCGCTGGCCGTCGCGCCGGCCACGGTGGCCGGGGTCGTGGCTGCCCTGCTCGCCCCGGTGTGGCTGCCCGCTGCGCAGGCGGTGGCCTGGATCGGCTGGCTGCCCACGGCCTGGCTGGTCCGGGTCGCCCGAGTGGGCGCCGCGCTCCCGGGCGCGTCGTTGCCCTGGCCATCCGGCGGGCGCGGCGCTCTGCTGCTGGTCGGGTTGACGGCGCTGCTGCTCCCGGCGCTGCGCCTGCGGCGCTGGCGACTGGTCCTGCTCGCCGGCGCGTCCGGGGCGGCGGTCACCGTCGGCGGCCTGGCGCTGGTGCGTCCCGCCTGGCCGCCTCCCGGCTGGTTCCTCGTCGCCTGCGACGTCGGTCAGGGTGACGCGGTCGTCCTGCACGCCGGAGCCGGGGCGGCGGTCGTCGTCGACGCCGGGCCGGACCCGCGCCTCGTGGACCGCTGCCTGCACCGCCTCGGTGTCGAGCAGGTGCCGCTGCTCCTGCTCACCCACGACCACGCCGACCACGTCGACGGGCTGCCGGGAGTGCTGCGCGGGCGGCGTGTCGGCGTCGTGCAGGTCGGACCGCTCGACGAGCCCGGGCAGCAGGTCGCGGACCTGCGACGCCTGACCGCTGCGGCGCACGTACCACTGGAGCGGCCGACGCTGGGCGAGCGGCGACGGGTCGGACCCCTGTCCTGGGAGGTCCTCGCACCCGGACGGCCCTTCGTCGGCACGAACTCCGACCCCAACAACAGCTCGCTGGTGCTGCGGCTGCAGGTGGGTCCGACCACGGTGCTGCTCAGCGGAGACGTGGAGCCTGAGGCGCAGCGGGACCTGCTGGCGCGCGGTGTCGACGTGCGCGCCACGGTGCTGAAGGTCCCGCACCACGGCAGCTCGCACCAGGACCCGGACTTCCTCGACGCGGTGGGCCCGGCCGTCGTGCTGACGTCCGTCGGGGCGGACAACACCTACGGTCACCCGTCCGCGAAGACCCTGGACAGGCTGGTGTCGCACGGGGCGCGGTCCTACCGCACCGACCTCGACGGCGACATCGCGCTGGTGCACCGTGACGGCCGGCTGGTCGTCGTCCGGCGCGGGCGGTGACCGCGCGTGCGGTGCCGAGGCGTGCTCAGCCGCGGTGGCGTGCCTGCCGGCGGGCGGCGGGGTCACGAGAGGCCAGGACCAGCAGGAACCCGGCGACGATCGCGGCCACTCCGAGGGGGGCGGCTGTGCCGATGTCCGCGCCGGTGCGCGGCAGCGTCGGGGTTCCCGTTCCAGGCGGACTGCCCAGGGACCCGCCCGTCAGGCCGTTCTCCGGGACCCCGGGAACGCTGGTGACGCCGGTCGTGCCGTTCCCCGTGACGACGCCCGGAGCCGGCGGCGCGACGGGCACGGACGGCGCGCCGGGCGCAGCCGTGACCGAGGCGGCGGGGGAGGCGGGCCTGGCCGGAGCCCCGGCCCCGGGGGCGACGGATGCCGAACCCGATGGTGACGCCACGGGAGACGCGGAAGCGGACGCGCTCGCCGACGGGGCCGACGTGACCGACGGCGCCGCGGTCGTCGGGGTCACCGGCGGCGCGGTGGTGGGCGCCGACGTCACTGGGCTGGTGCCGGAGGTCGCGGTGGGGGTCACGCTCGGGGTGCCGGAGCCGACGGCCAGGCAGGTCGGCCTCGTCACGGTGTCGGTGTCGAGGGTGACGGCCCCGTTGCGGGCCAGCAGCCGCCCGGTGACGGTCGAACCGGTGTCCGCGGTGATGGAGGTGAGCGCCAGGATCGTGCCCTGGAAGGCGGTGCCCGTGCCGAGGGTGGCTGAGCTGCCGACCTCCCAGAACACGTTGCAGGCGCTCGCGCCGTTGAGCAGCACGACCGAGCTGTTCGAGGCGGTGGTCAGCGTGCTGCCGGCCCGCAGGATGAAGACCGCCGACGGGTCGCCGCCCGCGTCGAGCATCAGCGGGCCGGTGAGTGACAGGCTGGTGGCGGAGTCGTAGACGCCCGGCGCGAGGGTCTGTCCGCCGAGGTCGGCCGTCACCGTCTGGTCGAGCGCCCGCCCTGCCACGCTGTTGTAGGCCGTCGTCGTGTCCACCTGCGCCTGGAGCGCGACGGCGTCCGCGACGTGCAGGCTGCCGTTGACGATCCCCGGCGGGAAGCCCGTGACAGCCGTCCCGGGGCTCAGTCCCAGGTCGCCGGTGAGGACGCTCGAGCCGACGTTGGTGACGGTCGACCCGCCCAGCACCGCGAAGGCGTCGGCGGTGCCCAGCTGGACGGGTGCCGTCGCCGCTCCTGCGGGCGTGGCCAGCACGAGCGACAGCGAGCCGCCGATTCCGAGGGCGAGCGCAGCGGCGAGCGCTGCCGCACGGTGTGACGGGGTGGGGGTCATGTGAGGGCGCTCTCGTCGTCGTCGCAGGCGGCGGACTTCCGCTCTGTGCGGCGCCCTGAGATCGGGACATCGTCGCGGATGTGACCGCTCTTGAGCCCTAACGTGATGGCGTGTCGGACCTGCGCGACCTCGTCCTGCGCCGGACCCGGCTGAGCCGGCCGCCCGTGGTGCCCGAGCTCCAGCTCCACCTCGCCGACGACATGGACCACGCCTGGACCTCGGTGCAGGACGAGCTCGACGACGGCGAGCTGCCGCCGCCGTTCTGGGCCTTCGCTTGGCTGGGCGGGCAGGCGCTGGCGCGGTACGTCCTCGACCACCCGGACGAGGTCGCCGGGCGCACCGTGCTGGACCTGGCCACCGGCTCCGGGCTGTGCGCGCTGGCCGCCTGCCGGGCGGGTGCCGCGGCGGTCATGGCCGCGGACACCGACCCGCTGGCCGGTGTCGCCACCGCCCTGAACGCTGCCGCGAACCGCTTGTCGGTGGGGGTCCACGTCGGCGACCTGCTGGCCGCGCCGCCGCCTGCGGTGGACGTGGTGCTGGCCGGCGACGTCTTCTACGACGCCGAGATGTCGGCGCGCTTCCGGCCCTGGCTGCTCGCGGCCGCCGCGGCGGGTGCGCGCGTGCTGGTGGGGGACCCCGGTCGCCACTACCTGCCGCAGGACCTGGTGCGCGAGGTCGCGGCGTACGACGTCCCGACGACGCGTGACCTGGAGGGTGTCGAGCTCAAGCGGGTGCGGGTCTACGCCTTCGGGCCCTGACCGAGCCGCACCTCCTGCAGGTCCAGCTCCTGGCGCAGCTCGCGCGCCAGGTCGGGCGGCACAGTGCCCGCCTCGCGCCGGCGTTCGAGCTCGTCGCCTTGCACCCGGGCGAGCTCGAGGCGCAGCGACACCAGGTCGACGTCCTCGTCCGGTGCCTCGCCGTCGATGCGGGACCGCGCCTGCTGCCACACCTGCCGCAGTGGTGCGCCGGCCCCCTCGCGCAGCGCACCGGTCGCCTCGAGCTCGTCGAGCCGAGCCAGCGCGACGTCCGCGAGGGCCCTGCGCGTCGCCACCTCCTGCGCGGCCTCGGTGTCCCGCTCCGGCGCCTCGACCCGCCGGAGCAGAGCGCCGAGCGTGGTGCCCTGGGCGATCAGCGTGGCGAGGATGACCGCCACGGTGAGCGCGAGCAGCAGCGCACGCCCGGGGAAGGGACGCCCGTCGGCTTCGAACGGCAGGCCGAGTGCGGCGGCCAGCGACACCGCGCCCCGCATGCCGGTCCAGCCGATGAGCAGCCGCTCGCCGGGGGTGCTCCGCTGCGCGTCACGACCGGTGCGCACGCGGATGAGGTACGCCAGCGGCGGGACGGCGAACTGCCACAGCAGCCGCAGGCCGAGCACCGTGAGGACGACCCCGGCGGCCGCCGCCGTGAGCACGCCGGCGCCGACGTCGGGCAGGTCGCCCAGCACCCGCCGCACCTGCAGGCCGAGCAGCACGAACAGCACCGCGTTGAGCAGCAGGTCGACCAGCGACCACAGCGCGGCGCTCTGCAGCCGCACGGCCGGCCCGAACACCCCGCCGCCCCGGGAGCCGAGCAGCAGGCCGGTCGTGACGACCGCCAGGACGCCCGACGCGCCGAGGTGGTCCGCGGGCACGTACGCGACGTACGGCGTCAGGAGCGACAGCCCGAGCTGCAGCCCGATGTCCGGGAGCCGCGGCCGGACGAGCAGGACCAGGCCACCGACGAGCAGTCCGATGGCGACGCCGCCGCCGACCGACAGCACCAGCGTGAGTGCCGCTCCGCTGACGGTGGGCGGGCCGGACACCACCGCCTCCACGGCAAGGCCGTACAGGACCAGCGCGGTCGCGTCGTTGATGAGGCTCTCGCCCTCGACGAGGTCGACCACGCGCCGGGGCGCGCCCAGCCGCGCGAAGACGCTGGCGGCTGCCACCGGATCGGTCGGTGCGACGATCGCCCCGAGCACGAGACCCTCCGCGAAGCCCAGCCCCGGCACGACGACGTCGACCACGAACGCGACGGCGACGGCCGTCGTCAGGACCAGCCCGACCGACAGCAGGGCGATGGGGGTGGCGTTGGCGCGCAGCGTCCGCGGCGAGGTCAGGAAGGACGCGCGGTAGAGCAGCGGTGGCAGGAAGACCAGGAACACGACCTCCGGCGGGAGCTCCACCGAGGGGACGCCGGGGACGAAACCGGCCGCGACGCCGACCAGGCACAGGGCGACCGGGTCCGGGACACCGGTACGTCGGGCGAGCGCGGAGCCGAACAGCGCCACCGCGGCCAGGACGAGGGCGAGCAGCGCGACGGTGTCCGGTTCCACGACCCGCTCCTGCCCGATGCCGCCGGACTGCACGCCCCGCCGGGACGCGGTGGTCTGCGGGCGCGCGCGTGCGAGCATGGAGCGTGCCCGCCGACCTCCTCGTACCGCTGACGCTCGTCGTCGGCGACGAGGACCTGCTGGTCGGCCGCGCGGTCACCGCGGTCGTGCGCGCGGCGCGCGAGGCCGACCCGGACGTCGACGTCCGCGACCTCACCTCGGGTGAGCTTCAGCGCGGTGACCTCGACGACGTGCTCAGCCCGTCGCTGTTCGGGGAACGCCGGGTGCTGGTGCTGCGCAGCGCCCAGGACCTCGTCAAGGACGTGGTGCCCGAGCTCACCGCCTACCTCGCCGATCCGCTCGACGACGTCCACGTCGTGGTCCACCACGCGGGGGGCGCCAAGGGCAAGGCGTTGCTGGCCTCGCTGGCGGCCGCCAAGCCCTGCCGGGTCGAGGCGCCGAAAATCACCAAGTTCGGCGAGCGCCGGGACTTCCTGCGGCGCGAGCTCAAGGCCGATGGCCGCATCGTGGAGGAGGAGGCCGTCGCCGCGTTGCTCGAAGCCGTCGGCAGCGACCTGCGCGAGCTCGCCTCGGCGGCGGGCCAGCTGCTCGCTGACACCGACGGACCGATCACTGCGGAGGTCGTGGCCCGCTACCACCGCGGTCGCGCGGAGTCCTCCGGGTTCACCGTCGCGGACCGCGCGGTCGACGGCGACCTCGGCGGCGCTCTGGAGCTGGCCCGCTGGGGGCAGAGCACCGGCCTCGCGCCGGTCCTCGTGACCAGCGCCCTGGCCAGCACGCTGCGGTCGATGGCCCTGGTCGCGAGCGCCGGTCGCGTCCCGCCGCACCAGATCGCGGGCCAGCTCGGCATGCCGCCGTGGAAGGTCGAGAAGACCCAGCGCCAGGCCCGGGGGTGGCGCCCCGAGGGGCTGTCCGCCGCCCTGGCCGCCGTGGCGCGGGCAGACGCCGACGTCAAGGGCGCCGCTGCCGACCAGGGCTACGCGGTGGAGCGCGCGCTGTACGCCGTGGTCGAGGCGCGGTCGGCGGGCCGATGACGACGTACGACGACGAGCCGCAGGCCGAGCCGGCCGCAGCCAAGGCCAAGCGGCCGCTCTACCCGCGCCTGCTGCGCCTGCGCCACGTCCACCCGAACGCCTGGCAGCGCGCCGTGCTCGGCGAGGGCGCCATCGGCGTCGCGGTCCTGCTGGTGCTGGCCGACCTCGCGACCGCGTGGACGCTGGTCGCCCTGCCGCTGGCCGTCGCCGTCCTCGTCAAGGCGCACGACCTGGTGGCCGGGCTGCTGGACCGGCCGACGCCGCCGGACGTCGCGAGCCCGTAGCGCCGGCGAGCGTCACCGTCTTGTCGGGCCGTACGGCGCGTCCCCGACCAGATGCGGAAGATCATCGCGAGCGGACACGAGCGGGCCGGGAACGGCGACGGCGCCGGACCCCGAGAGGGGCCGGCGCCGTCGGCGTCGTACAGGGCGACTAGGAGCTGGTGCTGCTCAGCTGCGCGACGCGCTTGGCCATCGCGGACTTGCGGTTGGCGGCCTGGTTGGCGTGGATGACGCCCTTGCTGGCGGCCTTGTCGAGCGCGCGGCTCGCGTCGCGCATCAGGGTCGTCGCGGCGGCGGCGTCGCCGGCCTCTGCGGCCTCGCGGTACTTGCGGATGGCCGTCTTCAGCGAGGACTTGACCGACTTGTTGCGCAGTCGCGCCTTCTCGTTGGTCTTGATGCGCTTGATCTGCGACTTGATGTTCGCCACGCTGCTGCGTCCTCAGTTCTCGGGGTGGGGGTGCTTGCTCGACATGCAGGCGCGCAGCCGGAAGCGCACGCGTTCGGCGTCAACGATAGCAGTGACGGGCGCAGGCGCGGGCCCGACGACGGAGGCGCTGCCGGGCCCGTGCCGGTGGGTGACAATGGGACGTGCCCATGACCGATCCGGCGATCATCCGGAACTTCTGCATCATCGCCCACATCGACCACGGCAAGTCGACGCTGGCGGACCGGATGCTGCAGCTCACGGGTGTCGTGGACGGCCGGCAGATGCGCGCGCAGTACCTCGACAAGATGGACATCGAGCGCGAGCGCGGCATCACCATCAAGGCGCAGAACGTCCGGCTGCCCTGGACCGCGGACGACGGCAAGGACTACGTCCTGCACATGATCGACACCCCGGGTCACGTCGACTTCACCTACGAGGTCTCCCGCTCGCTGGCGGCCTGCGAGGGGACGCTGCTGCTCGTCGACGCGGCCCAGGGCATCGAGGCCCAGACGCTGGCCAACCTCTACCTCGCGCTCGAGAACGACCTGCACATCATCCCGGTGCTGAACAAGATCGACCTGCCCGCGGCGCAGCCCGACAAGTACGCCGAGGAGATCAGCAAGATCATCGGCTGCGACCCGGGCGACGTCCTGCGCATCAGCGCCAAGACCGGGGAGGGCGTCGCGGACGTCCTCAACGCGATCGTCCGCGACATCCCGGCGCCGATGGGCTCGGTCGACTCGCCGGCCCGCGCCATGATCTTCGACTCGGTCTACGACTCCTACCGCGGCGTCATCACCTACGTGCGCGTCTTCGACGGCCGGCTGTCCACCAAGGACCGCGGCCTGATGATGTCCACGCAGAACGCGCACGAGATCCTCGAGGTCGGGGTCGTCAGCCCGGACATGAAGCCGACCGAGTTCCTGTCGGCCGGCGAGGTCGGCTACGTCATCCCGGGCGTCAAGAACGTCCGCCAGGCCCGCGTCGGCGACACCCTCACGACCGTCAAGAACCCGGCCACCGAGTCCCTGGGCGGCTACCAGGACGCCAAGCCGATGGTCTTCTCCGGCCTCTACCCGCTCGACGGGAGCGAGTACCCGGCGCTGCGCGAGGCGCTGGACAAGCTCCGCCTCAACGACGCCGCGCTGGTCTACGAGCCGGAGACCTCGCTGGCCCTCGGCTTCGGCTTCCGCGTCGGCTTCCTCGGTCTGCTGCACCTCGAGATCGTCCGCGAGCGCCTCGAGCGCGAGGCGGGCCTGGCCCTCATCTCGACGGCGCCCAACGTCGTCTACACGGTGCGCCTCGAGACCGGCGAGGAGGTCGTGGTCACCAACCCGAGCGACTGGCCGGGCGGGAAGATCGCCGAGATCCGCGAGCCGGTGGCCAAGGCGATGGTCCTGCTTCCGAGCGACTACGTCGGCACCGTCATGGAGCTGTGCCAGAACCGCCGCGGGATCCTGCAGGGGATGGACTACCTGTCCGAGGACCGCGTCGAGCTCCGCTACACGCTGCCCATGGGCGAGATCATCTTCGACTTCTTCGACCAGCTGAAGTCGCGCACCAAGGGCTACGCGTCGCTCGACTACGAGCTGCTCGGGGAGCAGGCGTCGGACCTCGTGAAGGTCGACATCCTGCTGCAGGGCGAGCCGGTCGACGCGTTCAGCGCGATCGTGCACAAGGACAAGGCCTACGCCTACGGCACCGGCATGGCCTCGAAGCTGCGCGAGCTCATCCCGCGGCAGAACTTCGAGGTGCCGATCCAGGCCGCCATCGGCGCGCGCGTGATCGCCCGCGAGAACATCCGCGCGATCCGCAAGGACGTGCTCGCCAAGTGCTACGGCGGTGACATCACCCGCAAGCGGAAGCTGCTGGAGAAGCAGAAGGAGGGCAAGAAGCGGATGAAGATGGTCGGCCGAGTCGAGGTCCCCCAGGAGGCGTTCATCGCGGCGCTGTCCACCGGGCAGGAGACGGCGGGCAAGTCGTGACGCCGGCGCCGGTGGATCTTCCGGAAGAGCGATCGGCACCAGACTCGCCGGCGTGTCGCGTGCGGATCGCTCTGTCGAACCATCAGTGGGGGCAGTGCCTGCGGTAGGCAGGTCGGCATGACCGACCCGTACCTCGACCTCGACGCCTACGTCGCCCTGCCGCGCACCTCGGGGCTGGCCTTGAGCCCGGACGGGACGCGGCTGGTCACGACGGTGGCGACCCTTGACCGCAAGGGCGCGCGGTGGGTCACCGCGCTGTGGGAGGTCGACCCGGCCGGTGAGCGCCCGGCCCGCCGGCTCACCCGCAGCGCCAAGGGCGAGGGCGGCCCGGTCTTCGCGCCGGACGGAAGCGTGCTGTTCGCCTCGGCCCGCCCGGACCCGGACGCCGAGCCCGCGGAGCTCGACGACGACGCGCCGGCCGCGCTCTGGCAGCTGCCACCCACGGGCGAGGCGCGCGTGGTCGCGACGCGTCCGGGCGGGATCGGCGGCATCGCCGTCGCCCGGGACGCCGGCACGGTGCTGGCGCTGTCCGACACGCTGCCCGCAGCCACCGACTCGGCCACCGACGCCGAGCGGCGCAAGGCCCGCAAGGACGCGAAGGTCGACGCGGTCCTGCACGCCGGCTACCCCGTCCGCTACTGGGACCGGGACCTCGGCGTCGGCCAGACCCGCCTGCTGGCAGGCGACCTCGACCCGGACGGGAGCATCGAGCTGCGGGACCTCACGCCTGCACCGGGCCGGGGGCTGCACGGTGCGAAGGTGGCGGTGACCCCAGACGGCCGCACGGCCGTGTCGACCTGGGGCATCGCGGAGCCCCGCGGCTCGAGGCGCGCCGCCCTGGTCGCGGTCGACCTCCCCAGCGGCGAGCGCACGACGCTCTACGACGACGGCACCAGCGAGTGCGGGGAACCGGCGGTCAGCCACGACGGGCGCCTCGTGGCCTTCGTGCGCGAGGTGCGCAGCACGCCCGAGGAGCCGGTCGACATGCAGCTGCTCGTTCTGCCGCTGGACGGCTCCGCGCAGGCTCGCGAGGTCGCACCGGGCTGGGACCGCTGGCCGGGCGGCCCGGTCTGGACGCCCGACGGGTCGGCGCTGCTGGTGACCGCCGACGACCAGGGCGCCCGCCCGGTGTTCCGCGTCGACGTGGCCACCGGTGAGGTCGTCCGGCTGACGGGCGACCGCGGGCACTACGCGGACCTGCAGGTGTCGCCGGACGGATGTCGCGTCTACGCGCTGCGCGACGCGGTCGACGCATCGCCCGCGCCGGTGCGACTGGACGCGCGGACCCCCGACCAGGAGCCGGTGCGACTCCAGGGCCCGGCCACGGCGCCTGCCCCGCCGCATGCGCTCACCGAGGTGCACGCCACCGCCGAGGACGGCACGGCGCTGCGGTCCTGGCTGGTGCTGCCCGAGGGCGACGGGCCGCACCCGCTGCTGCTCTGGGTGCACGGCGGTCCGCTGGGATCCTGGAACGGCTGGGCCTGGCGCTGGAACCCGCACCTGATGGCGGCCCGCGGCTACGCGGTGCTGCTGCCCGACCCGGCGCTGTCCACCGGGTACGGCCGGGACTTCGTGCGTCGCGGCTGGGGCCGCTGGGGCGCCGAGCCCTACACCGACCTGATGGCGGTCACGGACGCCGCTCTCGAGCACCCGGCCGTCGACCCGACGCGCACCGCCGCGATGGGCGGCAGCTTCGGCGGCTACATGGCCAACTGGATCGCCGGCCACACCGACAGGTTCCGCGCGGTCGTCACGCACGCCAGCCTGTGGGACCTCGAGCAGTTCGGGCCGACCACCGACGCGTCCCACTACTGGGCGCGCGAGATGACGCCGGAGATGCAGCGCGAGCACAGCCCGAGCCGCTTCGCCGACGCCATCACCTCACCGGTGCTGGTCATCCACGGCGACAAGGACTACCGGGTGCCGATCGGTGAAGGCCTGCGCCTGTGGTGGGACCTGTGCTCCCGGGCCGAGGACCCCGAGACGATGCCGCACCGGTTCCTGTACTTCCCGCAGGAGAACCACTGGGTGCTGAACCCCGGTCACGCCAAGGTCTGGTACGAGACGGTCGCGGCGTTCCTGGCCGTCCACGTGCTCGGGCAGGAGTGGGAGACGCCCGAGCTGCTGCAGTAGCTCAGGCGGTGTCGACGACGCGGTAGGCCTCGGCCAGCCGTCCCTCGGGCAGCCGGTGCTCCGCGGCCGTACGGCCCAGCTGCTCGCGCAGCTCGGCCTCCACCGACCGGTCGAGCATCGGCGTCTGGCTGTCGTGGGCGCTGCACGCCCGCACCTTCGCGTCGAACACGTCGGTGACGTCGACAGCGGTGTCGTCCTCCGGGCCGCCGAACAGCCACACCGTGGAGACCTTCCACGGCTCGAGGCCCAGCTCGGGGAAGGCGAACTCGTTGCGGGCGTCCGGGTAGACCGCAGCCAGCGCCGCGGCTCCGGTCGCGAGGTGGTCCGGGTGGCAGAGGTACACGAACCGGTAGCACCGCTCCGGCGCGTGCGTCACGACCACCTCCGGCCGCACCTCGCGGATGATGCGGGCGAGGTCCCGGCGCAGGTCGGCGTCGACCACGACGAACCCGTCGGGCCTGCCGAGGAAGCGGACGTCGTCCGTGCCCAGCTCCCGTGCCGCGGCGCGCTGCTCGTCGCGGCGCAGCTCGGGGATCTGGTCGCGAGGTGTGGACGGGTCGAAGCCGCCGCTGTCCCCGTCGGTGACGCAGACGACGGTGACGGCGCAGCCCTGCGCGGTCCAGGTGGCGATCAGGCCGCCGGCGCCGAAGTCGGCGTCGTCGGGGTGCGCGCCGATGACGAGGGCACGGGTCGGGGTGCTCATGACCGGCCCCTACCCCTGCAGCAGGTCGCGCACGTGTCCGGTCTCGTTCAGGCTCACGACACCGCGGCGGCCGTCACGCGCCGCGCCGATGCGGTGCAGCGAGCAGTACGCCGGCGCGAACCAGATGGGCTTCGCCTGACCCAGCACATGACCGGTCGCGGCGTTGATGGCGCCGGCGTGGCTGAACAGCACCGCCCGTCCCCCCGGGTGGGCCGCCGCGATGCGCTCCAGCGCGCCGACCACCCGCGACCGGAAGGCCACCGGGTCCACGCCGCTGCTGTAGAGGTCGCCGTGCAGCAGCGCCTTCCAGCGCGGGTCGCCCGCGGCCTTGAGCTCCTCGATCGGCACGTACGAGCTGTCGCCGCTGTCGAACTCCGCGATGCCGTCCTCGACCTCGGCGGTCATGCCGAGGGCCTGCTCCAGCGGCGCTGCGGTCTGCCGGGCTCGCAGCAGCGGCGAGGTGTAGAGGGCGGTGACCTCGTCACCGGCTAGCGCCTGGACGACCCGCTCGGCCTGGGCGAAGCCCCGCTCCGCCAGCCCCGGGTCAGCGGGGCCGCCGTCGTCGGTGGCGTCGACGCGGACGGGCAGCGCGTGGCGGACCAGCACGATCTCCATGCGCCCGGACGCTAGGTCACGGGAACCGGGTGATGCGCAGGACCTTGTCGTCGCTGCCGTTGGCCGTGAGCAGCCACATCGCGCCGTCGCGCGGGTTCTGCATCGCGGCCCGCAGCCGGCCGTACGTCCCGTCGTAGGTCGAGGTCGCGCGGGTGACCGTGGTTCCGGACAGCTCGAGGCGCCACAGCCGCTGCCCGCGGAGCGCGGCCACGTAGAGGCTGCCGCCCTTGTAGGTCATCCCGCTGGGCGAGGCCTCGGCCGGCGACCAGACGTGGATCGGGTTGCGGAAGCGGGTGTCGTCGCTGCGGCCCTCGACGGTCGGCCACCCGTAGTTGCCGCCGGGCACGACGTGGTTGACCTCGTCGTAGGCGTTCTGGCCGAGCTCGCTGGCGAACAGCCGTCGCTCACGGTCGAACACCAGCCCCTGCACGTTGCGGTGGCCCAGCGACAGCACGACCGTGCCGAACGGGTTGCCCTCGACCGGCGCCCCCTCCTTGGTCATCCGCAGGACCTTGCCACCGAGGCTGGCGGAGTCCTGGGCGCGGGAGGAGGTCCCGGCGTCGCCCGTACCGGCGTAGAGCAGCCCGTCGGGGCCGAACAGCAGCCGGCCGCCGTTGTGGATGTTCGCCGCGGGGATGCCGCGAAGGATCACGCGCGGGCGCGCGGCCGAACCCCTTGTGACGTAGGCGATCCGGTTGTCGCTCGCCGTCGTGAAGTAGAGGTAGACGCGGCCGTCGCGCAGGTAGTCCGGGCCCACCGCGATGCCGAGCAGCCCGCCCTCGCCGCGGCTGACGGCCTCGGTGACCGTGTAGATGACGCGCGCCGGCCTGCCCGGGGTCACCGCCCAGATGCGGCGGCTGGCCCGCTCGGTGAACAGGGCGCTGCCGTCCGGCAGGAAGGCGATGCCCCAGGGCTGCACGAGCCCGCGAGTCACCACCTGCGGCGTGCTGGCCGCGGACGCGGGGCTGGCGGTGAGGGGCAGGACCGCGAGCAGGGCGGCCAGCACGGGGAGGAGAAGGCGTCGCACGGTGACCTCCGGTCGTCGCGGCAGCCGAGCGTACGTCCGGTCCCGCGCCCTGACACGCACACTGGACAGGTGCCCAGCGCCCTGCCCGACGGAGAGCCCGTCCCCGTGACCGGGGCGCTCCCGGCGAGCTCGCTCGAGCGTCTGGGAGAGCGGCCGTTCGGGCTGTACGTGCACGTGCCGTTCTGCGCGTCCCGCTGCGGCTACTGCGACTTCAACACCTACGTCGGCTCCGAGCTCGGCGGCGGAGGACTGCAGGCGTCGTACGCCGACGACGCCATCACCGAGGTCCGCCTGGCGCGGTCGGTGCTGGGGGACACCGCTCCGCCCGTCGAGACCGTGTTCGTCGGCGGCGGCACGCCGACGCTGCTGCCGGCCGAAGACCTCGTACGCGTGCTCGCCGAGCTGCGCAGCACCTTCGGGCTGGCCGAGGGCGCGGAGGTCACGACGGAGGCGAACCCCGACTCGGTCGACGAGCGCTACCTCGCGACGCTGCGCGAGGGCGGCTTCACGCGGGTGTCCTTCGGCATGCAGTCGGCCGTCACGTCGGTCCTGCGCGTGCTCGACCGCACGCACACCGCCGGACGCCCGCAGCAGGTCGCGAAGGAGGCGTTCGCGGCCGGCTTCGAGCAGGTCAGCCTCGACCTCATCTACGGCACGCCCGGCGAGAGCGACGACGACTGGCGCGCCTCCCTCGACGCCGCCCTGTCCGCCGGTCCCACGCACGTGTCGGCGTACGCCCTGATCGTCGAGGACGGCACCCGGCTCGGGCGGCAGGTGGCCAGGGGGCTGCTGCCCGCGCCGGACGACGACGTGCTGGCCGACCGCTACCTGATGGCGGAGGACGCCCTGTCCGGGCTCGGCTGGTACGAGGTCAGCAACTGGGGCGAGCCGTGCCGCCACAACCTGGCGTACTGGCGCGGCGGTGACTGGTGGGGCATCGGCCCGGGGGCGCACAGCCACGTCGGCGGGGTGCGCTGGTGGAACGTCAAGCACCCCACGGCGTACGCGCAGCGCCTGCGGGCGGGGCAGTCGCCCGGCGCCGGACGCGAGGTGCTCGCGGACGAGGACCGGCGCGTCGAGCGGGTGCTCCTCGAGGTGCGCGTGCGCGACGGACTGCCGCTGGACCTGCTGCGACCGGCCGGTCTGGCGGCCGCGCACCGGCACGCCGGGGACGGCCTGCTCGAGCTGTCCGACGGCCGCGCGGTCCTCACCCTGCGAGGCAGGCTGCTGGCCGACCTCGTCGTCCGGGACCTCGTCGACTGACCGCTGGTGGCGCAGCCCACACGCGCCGGCCGGGAGGAATCCGCGCCGCGCGGAGTAGGTTGATCTCCGTACAGACAGTCGCGCCGCTCATGGTCCGACCGTCACTCCGCGGGCGAGCTGCCCGCCGGTCGCTCCGTGTGTCGTGCTCCGTCCCGCTCGTCGGGCCTGTCGCTGCGTGCGTTCTCCGCGGCCTCCGACAGACAAACGGAGTACCTCTTCTCGTGCCTGGCCGTCCCACCTCCCC
>JBKJQM010000014.1:0-19449 GCA_046594005.1 Mycobacteriales bacterium | reverse complement strand
CGACCTCGCCGTCGGGGTGCACGGCCTGCACGCCGGTCGGGGAGATCATCACTGGTAACGACAGCTGCTGGCCCATGACGGTCGTGCTCTGATCGCGCGGCGCACGCTGACCGGCGGTGTGCGGCGCAAAGCCGAGTTCCTCGAATGCGGCCAGGTTGTCGCGCAGCGTCAGGCCTTTCTCCGAGCCGGCGACGAGGGCGCCGTAGACGGACGCCGGTAGGCGCTTCTTCGCCCGCTCCTCGGCGATCGCGACGGTCTCGAACCAGGGGTTGGCCATCATGCGCTCCGCACGACGGTCACAGGATTCTCGTCGCAGGCGCGGACCGGCGGCAGGCGCCTCGCCCGCACCTTCGAGTGGTCTGCAGCCGGGACCGGTTTCACCGTCGCGGCGCTGCGCGCGGCCAGCAGTCCCTCGCCGTGGCCCAGGACGCATTCGGGGTCCGGGCCGTCCAGCGGCAGGCCGGTGAAGAACTTCGCCGCCATGCAGCCACCGCGGCAGGAGTCGAAGAACGTGCACGACCGGCACGCCCCGCCGGACTGCGGGCGGCGCAGCTCGAGGAAGAGTTCGGATTCACACCACACCGTCGTGAACCCGCCGGGCGAGCGCACGTTGCCGGCGAGAAACGCCTCGTGGATCGCGAACGGGCAGGCGTACACGTCGCCGATGGGGTCGATGAGGCAGACCACCCGCCCGGCCCCGCAGAGGTTCAGCCCGGGCAGGGACTCGCCGAACGCCGCGAGGTGGAAGAACGAGTCGCCCGTCAGGACGTCTTCGCCGTGGGCCAGCAGCCAGTCGTACAGCTCACGCTGCTGCTCGGGCAGTGGGTGCAGCTCGTCCCAGACGTCGGCGCCGCGGCCGGATGGGCGCAGGCGCGTCAGGCGCAGCTGCGCGCCGTAGCGATCGGCGATCGCCTTGAACTCGTCGAGCTGACCGATGTTCTGCCGCGTGCAGACGACCGAGAGCTTGAAGTCCATGCAGCCCGCGTCGGCCAGGTGCGACATGGCCTGAATCGCGGTGGCGTAGGAGCCCGGGCCGCGGACGGCGTCGTTCACGTCGGCCGTCGCGCCGTCGATTGAGATCTGCACGTCGACGTAGTCGCTTGAGGCGATCCGCCGGGCGACCTGCGGCGTGATCCGCGAGCCATTTGTGGAGAACTTCACACCGACTTGATGGGCGGTGGCGTAGTCCACGAGCTCCCAGAAGTCCTTGCGCACCGTGGGCTCGCCGCCGCCGATGTTCACGTAGAAGACCTGCATCCGCTGCAGCTCGTCGATCACGGCCTTGCACTCGGCGGTGCTCAGCTCACGGGGGTCACGACGGCCGCTGCTCGACAGGCAGTGCGAGCACGCCAGATTGCAGGCGTACGTCAGCTCCCACGTGAGGCAGATCGGCGCGTCGAGCCCAAGGGCGAAGTGCTCCACCAGCGGCAGCGCCGTCGTCACGCCCGCTCCCGGAGCATGTCTGTGCTGACCAGTGTCTGCAGCGCCCGCGAGTAGACCGGCAGCTCCGCCTCGTCCAGCCCTGCGGCCGCGCACGCCGTACGGGCGCTGTCCGAGCCCGCGAGCGCCTGCACGACGGCGAGCAGCCGGCGGTCCTTGAGGAAAGACAGCCGGCGGGTGCCGAAGTGGTAGAGGAGCGCGCCGAACGCCTCGGGCCGCACCGCGACGCCGGGTGCGAGGTCGTACGCCAGGTCGAGGTCCAGCGGGCGTTCCAGGACGGCCGTCATGCCTAGTAGACGCCGCACATGCCGTCGATCGAGACGTCCTCGACGAGCACGTCCTGCTCCACCAGGACGTCGACCTCGGTCGCCTCGTCGACGACGTCAGCGGTCTCGGGCAGAGCAGCAGCAGCGGGAGCGGTCATGACGTCCTCCAGAGGCGGGTGTGATGCGCGCCACCATAACGGCACTGGGTGCCAATGGGAAGGGGGTGCAGGATCCCGCCATGGAGACCAGCCGCCGTCCGCGCGCAGCAGGCGGCCGACCGCCGGTGACGAGCGGCCCCGAGCTGGAGCGGGTGGCGCTGGCGCTGTTCGCCCGCGACGGCTTCGACGCCACGACGGTGGACGACATCGCCGCTGCGGCCGGCATCGGCCGGCGCACGTTCTTCCGCTACTACGACTCGAAGAACGACGTCGTCTGGGGCGACTTCGAGAGCGGGCTGGCGGCCTTCGCGGCCTGGCTCGAGGAGAGCCCGGCCGACGCGCCGCTCGGCGCCGCGCTGGCCGATGCCGTCGTCCGGTTCAACGCCCTCGAGGCGCCGGAGGTCGACGCGCACCGCCAGCGCATGGACCTGATCCTGCGCGTGCCCGCGCTGCAGGCGCACTCGACGCTGCGCTACGCGCAGTGGCGTGACGTGGTGGCCCGGTTCGCGGCGGGACGGCTCGGCCTGCCCGAGCAGTCGCTGCATCCGCAGCTGGTCGCGCACGCGGCCTTGGCGGCGGCGGTCGCTGCGTACGACCAGTGGCTCCGCGACGACCAGGCCGACCTCGGCGAGCTGCTGCGGGCCTCGTTCGGCGCTCTCGGCAGTGGGCTCGACAGCCTGAGACCTGCTGTCAGCAAGCCGGTCTGACGCTACGCGCGCTCCATCGACCGTCTTCGCGGGCGACCCGCAGGGGGAGGTCGAAGCACTGCGACATCGGGCCGTCGTGGAGCACCTGCTCCGCCGGGCCGCGGGCCACCAGGCGCCCGGCGACCATGAGGGCCGCGTGCGTGGTGGCTGACGGCAGCTCCTCGACGTGGTGGCTGACCAGCAGCCAGGTGAGCCCGGGCCGGTGCGCGGCCAGCCGGTCGAGGGCGCTCACGAGGTGCTCGCGCGCCGGGAGGTCGAGGCCGGCCGCGGGCTCGTCCAGCAGCAGCAGGTCGGGGTCGCGGACGAGCGCGCGGGCGATCAGCACCCGCCGCTGCTCGCCGTTCGACAGCACTGCCCAGGGGCGGTCCGTGACCGCGTCCGCGCCGAGCTCGTCCAGCGCCCGGCGGGAGCGCTCGAGGTCCTCCGCCGAGGGCGCCCACCGCAGCGGCAGGCTGTTCGCGCCGGTCAGCCCGGTGAGCACGACCTCCCCAGCCGTCAGCCGTCCCGACGGGCGGTGCCGGCCCTGCACGTGGCCGATCCGCGGCCACAGCTCGCGCTGCAGGTCGACCCGCCCGAGGCGGTGTCCGAGGACGTCGACGGTCCCGAGGGTCGGGTGAGCGAGGGCGCCGGCCAGCGACAGCAGCGTCGTCTTGCCGCAGCCGTTGCGGCCCAGCAGCGCCCACCGCTCCCCGCTCAGGACCTCGAGGTCCACCCCGTCCAACAGGCGCGCCCCGTCGCGCCGCAGGACGACGTCGCGGAGGGCGAGGGCGACAGGTGCGGGCACGCCCTGAGGCTGCCAGAACGTCGCGGGCTAGCGTGCGCCGCGTGGCAGCCGACGGCACGAGCACCCCGGACGAGCGACCTCAGGCCTGGCGCCTGGCCGACGAGATGCGCCGGGTCATCCAGCGCCTCGTCCTGGTCCGGGCACCGGAGGTGGAGCTCGCCGCCGCGGCTGACGCGGCGGGCCAGTTCGCCGACCGGTTGGAGGAGCTGCGCATCTCGGAGGGTCTCGGCGAGATCAGCGAGGCGAGCCTGGCGTTCGGGGCCTTCATGCACCACAGCCCGATCTCAGGGCTGGCCAACCCCCTTGCGCCGCCGCTGTCGATGCGCGTCGAGGACGGCGTCGTCGTCGGTGAAGTGACGTTCGGCCCGGCCTACGAGGGCCCGCCCGGGCACGTGCACGGCGGGCTCATCGCGGCGACCTACGACGAGGTGCTCGGGCGCGCGCAGGGCCGGCCAGGCTTCACCGCCTACCTGAACGTGCAGTACCGCCGGCCCACGCCGCTGCTCGTGCCGCTCACGTGGCGGGCGTGGATGGACCGCGAGGACGGCCGCAAGCGGTGGGTCAAGGCCACCTGCTCCACGTCGGACACGCTGCTCTCGGAGGCCGAGGGGCTGTTCGTGTCACCGCGCGAAGACCACCCGCTGTACGAGCGGGTGCATCAGCGCGCGGCCGAGCACGCGGCAGCCGCGGAGCAGGACGCCGACTAGGAGCCTGCGGGCCCGGACAGCTGCACCTGCGCGACCCCCGAGGTGCCCTCGGTGCCGGCCGGCAGCGTCACGGTGATCGAGCCGCGGGCGAGCGCCGCCAGCTCCTCCGTCGTGAGCGCGATGGCGATCTGCGCGCCGGCGGGGGTGTCCTCGAAGCGGATGTCCATCGGCTCTTGCTACCAGCGTCAGACCTTCAGCGGACCGTCCCAGCGCTGCGGCGCCCCGCCGGCGACCTGGGTGCGGAACTGCTCGAGGTACCAGTGCGCGAAGCGCAGCTCGAGCGGGCTGCGGGGCATGGTCAGCAGCCGCTCCGAGGTGCAGAACTCGTCCGCCGCCACCATCAGCGCCTCCAGCCGCACCGTCGCCTCGACGATGTCGGCGGTCACCTCGTAGGTCACGTCGACCGTCTGGCGCCCGTCGGCGAGGGCCCGCGCCACCAGCCCGTCGGGGCGGGAGGCCACCGCGCCGTAGCGGTTGCCGAGGGTCTCCACCAGCTCGCGCAGACGACGCGGCGTGCCTTCCCGCGGGGCGTCGTCGGTCAGCGCCAGCAGCGACAGCTCGCGCAGCAGCCCGTCGTGCCGCTCCTGGCCCGCCGCCAGCAGCGCCACCGGCATCCCCAGCAGCTGCACGGGGACGACGGGTGCGCCTGCCTGCACGGAGGCGTAGCGACCGAGAGGTTGCTCCACGTTCCCCCTCCGTCGGCGCCGCTCCTCCCGCGACGCTATCCCTGCCGCCTCGCAGGCGGCCCGGCCACCTCGTCGCGAAGTGACCGGGCCGTAGCGGGTCGTCGGGCTACTGCTGTGAGTGCGCCTCCCGGGCCGTGCGCGCCGTACGGCCGAGGTCCGACGGGTAGGTGTCGAGCTTCTTGACGGCGCTGAGCGGGAGCGCGATGTCCTCGAGCGACTTGTTCTCGGCGTCGACGCCGAGGACCGCGGCGACGACACCGCCGACCATCATGACGCCGGCGCCGAGCAGGTAGCCCAGGAAGAGCTTGTTCGGGTCCTCGCCCTCCCCGATGAGCGCGCCGTAGATGACCGGGCCGAGGGCGCCGAAGCACTGCGCGATGGCGAAGAAGACGGCGATAGCCTTGGCCCGCACCTCGATCGGGAAGATCTCGCTGACGGTGAGGTAGGCGGCGCTGGCGCCGGCCGAGGCGAAGAAGAAGATGAGCGACCAGGCGATGGTCTGCGTCGTCGCGGTCAGCACGTCGGCCCGGAACAGGAACGCCGTGATCGCCAGCAGGACCCCGGAGAGCAGGTAGGTGCCGGAGATCATCTTGCGCCGCCCGATCGAGTCGAACAGGTGGCCGAGCAGCAGCGGGCCGAGCAGGTTGCCGGCGGCGAAGGCGATGAAGTACAGCGGCACCCGGCCGTCCGGGACGCCGTAGAACTTGTCGAGCACCAGCGCGTAGGTGAAGAAGATGGCGTTGTAGAGGAACGACTGCGTGATCATCAGCGTGGCGCCGAGGACCGACCGGCCGGGCATCGCCTTGAACAGCACCTTGACCAGCGCCCCGTAGCCGAGGTCGGTGCCGGGGGTGATCTCCAGGGCCTTGGTCTCGTCGACCGGCGGCAGGGAGTCGCGGTGCGAGCTCTCCTGGACCCACCGCTCCATCTTGGCGATCTCGGCCTCGGCCTCCTCCTCGCGGCCCTGCATGATGAGCCAGCGCGGGCTCTCCGGCAGGTGCCGCCGGATGACCAGCACGACGAGGCCGAGCACGGGACCGAGCGCGAAGCCGAGGCGCCAGCCGTACTCCTTCGGCAGGTTGTTGAGGAAGACCAGCTGCGCGACGGTGGCGATGAGCGCACCGGCCCAGTAGGTCCCGTTGACCGCGATGTCGACGCGGCCGCGGAAGCGGGCCGGCATCATCTCGTCGATGGCCGAGTTGATCGCGGCGTACTCACCGCCGATGCCGACACCGGCGATGAACCGCGTGGCGTAGAGGAAGACGACCCACCCGGTGCTGTTGCCGAGGGTCAGTGCGGTGAGACCGCTGCCGAACAAGTAGATCCCGAGCGTCAGCATGAACAGCTTCTTGCGCCCGAGCCGGTCGGACAGCCGCCCGAAGTACAGCGCGCCGCAGACCTCGCCGAGCAGGTAGACCGTCGCGATGAGGCCGACCTGGCCGGAGGACAGGCCCAGCACGTCCTTGTCGGTGAACGTGCTCGCGACGGTCGCGGCGATGGTGATCTCGAGCCCGTCGAGGATCCAGGCGATGCCCAGCGCCGCAACCATGCGCGTGAAGAACGGGGACCAGGGGAGCCGGTCGATCCGCGCAGGGATGGTGCTGCGCAGAGGGGTACCGGGGGCAACAGTCGACGCTGACATGGCACGCCTTCCGTGGGAGTGGTGTCCGCCGTCTACCCACAGGTGGACAAGTCCCAACGTCCGAGGTTGCGTCCCCGTTCCGCCCGACGATCAGGCGGACTGCGCGGCTCCCAGGAAGGCGGCCTGCGGCGGCACGTCGAGCGCCACGTCGCTGCCCACGGGTGTGGCGTGCGCACTGCCGGACGGCACGTCTACGCGCGCGAGGCTCCCGTCCGTCAGCCGCACGGTGAGGCGGGTGACCGGGCCGAGGAAGCTGTGCGTCACCACCTGTCCCTGCAGGACGCCCTCCCCCTCGGCCAGCGGCCGGGCCCGCAGGTCGTCCGGGCGCACGAGGACCCGCACGTCGCTGCCCCCGGCTGCGGCCGGCACCACGTCAGCCGGCAGCCGCCGGCCGTCGGCGAGCAGCACCGCGCCGTCGGCGGCGGTCCCGGCGAAGGAGTTGGTGACGCCGATGAACTCGGCGACGAACGGCGTGGCCGGCGACTGGTAGACCTCGGCCGGGGAGGCCAGCTGCTCGAGCCGCCCGCGGGACATGACGCCGACGCGGTCGCTGATGGCCAGCGCCTCCTCCTGGTCGTGCGTCACGAACAGCGTCGTGATGGCGAGCTCGGTCTGGATGCGGCGGATCTCCTCGCGCAGCTGGACGCGGACCTGCGCGTCGAGAGCGGACAGCGGCTCGTCGAGCAGCAGGACCCGCGGCCGGATGGCCAGCGCCCGCGCGAGGGCGACGCGCTGCTGCTGCCCGCCGGACATCTGGTGCGGATACTTGCCGGCCTGCTCCGACAGGCCCACGAGCTCGAGCAGCTCGCCTGCGCGCGAGCGCTCCTCCGGCCCGGACACCTTGCGCAGCCGCAGGCCGAAGCCGACGTTGTCGAGGGCCGTGAGGTTCGGGAACAGGCTGTAGGCCTGGAACACCATGCCCATGTCGCGGCGGTTCGCCGGCACCCGCGTGATGTCCTCGCCGCCGACGAGCACCTGGCCGGAGTCGGCGGTCTCCAGCCCGGCGAGGATGCGCAGCGCCGTGGTCTTGCCGCAGCCGGACGGCCCGAGCAGGGACACGAACTCGCCGGGTTCGACGAGCAGGTCCAGGCCGTCGAGCGCAGGCACGCCGGCGTACGCGCGCGACAGGCCCGACAGGTGGACGCCGGCACCGGTGGCTCGGGTCATTTGTGTCCTCCGGAGGGGGCGAGCGGCTCGGCGACGCGCGCCGTGCGGCGGCGCCCGACGAGCTGCGAGATGGCGAGCAGGAGCCCGAACGCCAGCAGCAGGGCGGCGAGCGACACGGCGATGGACAGCGCTGCGTCGCGCTTGCCGGTGAGGTCGATCGCGACCTGCAGGGTCGGGAAGTTCAGCAGCGAGGCGATCGTGAACTCGCCCAGCACGAGGGCGACGGTCAGCAGCGCTGCGGACAGCACGGCGCCGCGCACACCGGGCAGGACGACGCGCAGCAGCACCGTCGTCCAGCTCGCGCCGAGGCTGCGCGCCGCCTCGGACAGCGTGCGCAGGTCCATCGCGGTCAGGCCGGACTCCAGCGCCCGGTAGGCGTACGGCAGGACCAGCACGACGTAGACGAACGTCAGCGTCAGCGCGGAGTTGCCCAGCAGGTAGGTCACCCAGGAGTACAGCGACGCGATGCCGACCACCAGCACGATCGCCGGGATCACCAGCGGCAGCAGGCACAGGAACTCGACCAGGCGGCGCAGCCTCGGCAACCGGAGGTGCACCCAGACCATGGTCGGCAGAAGCAGAACGAGCATCAGCAGGCTCGTCAGGACCGCCAGCTCGAGGGACGTGACGATCGCGCGCAGCAGCGCCGGGTCGTCGGCAAGCGACCGCCACGCGGTGAAGTCGCGGCCGCCCTCCAGGCCGCCGCGCGTCGAGAACTCGAGCATCGCGAACAGCGGCAGCAGGAAGAAGGCGCCGAGTGCGCCGAGCACCCCCCAGCGGAACAGGCGCGCGCTCACCTCAGCCACCGCGTCGTGCGGCGCTGCAGCAGCGCGTACAGCCCCATGACGACCGCCACGACCACGACCATGCCGAGACCCAGCGCGCGGCCGAGGTTCTGCTGGCCGAGCAGGACCTCGCTGGTCTGCAGGTTGCGGATCTGCAGAGGCACGATCGGCGAACCCTGGGACACGAGGGCCGCCGCGGTAGCGTACGCCGAGAAGGCGTTGGCAAACAGCAGCAGCATCGAGCCGAAGAAGGCCGGTGCGAGCACTGGACCGGCCACCCGCCGCCAGTAGGTCCAGGCCGAGCCACCCAGGCTGACCGAGGCCTCGCGCCACTGCGGCCTGAGCCCGTCGAGCGCCGGCAGGAAGACGATGACCATCAGGGGCACCTGGAAGTAGGTGTAGACGAGCACCAGCCCGGGCAGCTCGAAGATCCAGGCGCCGCCGGCGAAGACGTCGATGCCGAGGTCCCGCAGGAACACCGTCACCAGGCCCTCGAAGCCGATCGTGGCCAGGAAGGCGAAGGCCAGCGTCACGCCGCCGAACTGGGCGAGCACGCCGGCCGCGGACGTCACGACGCGGCGCAGCAGTCCGTCCGGACGTCCGGAGGCGACGGCCCACGCGAGCAGCCCGCCGAGGACGGCACCGACCACCGCGGTGATGGCGGACAGCTCGAGGCTCCGCACGAACGCGTCGAGGTACTGCCCACCCGTCGCCGCACGCAGGTTCGCGAGGGTCGGGCGGCCGTCGTCGTCGACGAACGCCCCACCGACGACGACCAGCGTCGGGTACAGCAGGAAGACGCCGACGTACAGCAGGAACGGCAGGACGCCGAGCGCCGGCAGCAGCTGCGCCCGCCGGCGCCCCCTGACCTGCGGGGAACGGGGAGCGGTCAGCTGATCGCCTTGGCGTAGTTGGTGGCGAGGTAGGCCTTGGCCTTGTCGCTCTGCTCCTGCGTCAGCGACACGGCCTCACCGGTGACCTGCGGCAGCTTGGCGAGGGCCGCCTTGTCGATGGTGCCGGCCTTCTCCATCGCTTCGGCACGCACGGGGCGGCCGAAGCCCTTCAGCCACAGGTTCTGGCCCTCGTCGGAGTAGAGGAACTCCTGCCACAGGCGCGCTGCAGCCGGGTGCGGGGCGTCCTTGCTGATCGCCTGCACGTAGTAGGAGCTGACCAGGGCGTCCTGCGGCACGACGACCTTCCAGTCGCGCTTGCCCGCGAGCGTCTGCGACTGGGCGGCGTTGGTGTAGTCCCAGTCGATGACGACGGGCGTCTGGCCAGAAGCGATGGTGGCGGGGGCCGGGTCGACCGGCAGGAAGTTGCCGGCCTTCTTCAGCGACCCGAAGAACTCGACGCCCGGCGCGATGTCGTCGGCCGACCCGCCGTTGCCGAGGGCGGCCATGACCACGCCGCTGAACGCCGCGCCGGCCTGCGTCGGGTCGCCGTTCAGGGCGACCTTGCCCTTGTACTCCGGCTTGAGCAGGTCCTTGACGCTCGTCGGAGCGGGCACGGCACCGGCGTCGTAGCCGATGGACATCAGGCCGCCGTAGTCGCTGATGTAGCGCCCGTCGGCGTCCTTGAGCTCGTCGGCGACGTCGCCCCAGGTCTGCACCTTGTACGGCGCGAACAGGTCGACGTTCGCGGTCGCGACGGCCGGGCCGAGGTCGAAGACGTCCGGGGCGCGGTCGGTGCCCTTGAGCTGCTTCGCGGCGTCGATCTCCGCCTGGCTCGAGGCATCCGGCTGCGCGGAGTCGACCTTGATGCCGTACTTCTTCGAGAAGGTCGAGATGACCTCGGCGTAGTTGGTCCAGTCCGGCGGCAGCGCGATGACGTTGAGCGTGCCCTCCTTCTTGGCTGCGGCCACGAGGGCGTCCAGGCCACCGGCCGCCTCGGCGGAGGCTGCGGTGGCCGCGCCCGAGGCGCTGTCGGCGTCGTCGCTGCCACGGGTCGGCGCGTCGCCGCAGGCGGCGGTGAGCGCGAGGGACACGGCGAGGGCGGCGGTCAGGCCGGCCCGTCGGCGCAGGGAGGGCAGGGTCATGAGGCTTCCTCTACGGGCGCGGGCCACAGTGCCCGGTCGGCCGGAACGTACCGCAGCAAGGTGGACGTCCGGCGAACGCCCGCGGCCCGGAGCGAGGTGCGCTCCGGGCCGCGTGGACGTGCGTGCAGGTCAGGCGTGGGCGGCGGTCCCCACCAGGTCCACGACGTGCGCAGCCGGCGCGGTGACCTCGGACAGGCCGAGGCAGTCGAGCAGGTCGTCGCGGCCGTGCTCGGCGCTGACGTGCGCCCGCACGGTCTGCGCCGCCCGCCACATCTGCAGGTGCTGCCACTCGGCCGCGGTGGCCATCGCTTCGTCGTGGGTCGGTCGCACCTGTGTGGTCATGGCCACACCCTCCCTCGGAGGCGCCTGCGCTGTCCAGCGCCGCGCTCGATCCGGCTCAGCCGTGGCCGACGTACTCGGCGGCCAGCATGGCCAGGTCGTCACCGAGCGCGCTGCCCACCGCCGCCCGCAGGGCGTCGAGCACCTGGTCCAGCGCCTCGTCCAGCGGCCCGACCCCCAACGGCCGAGCGACGGCGAGCAGGTCCACGAAGCGCCGCTCGGGGTCGCGCGCCTCGATGACCCCGTCGGTGTAGAGCAGCACCCGGTCGCCCGGCTGCAGCACGCCCGTCGTCACGACGGGGTCGGCCCCCAGGCCGAGCGGCAGGCTCGCGGGGCCCTCGAGCAGCGACAGGACGCCGTCGTGCGCCAGCAGCGCCGGCGGGTGGCCGCACGACGCGATGACGTACGCGCCGTCGTCGCGCACCTCGAGCATGAGCGCGGTGACGAAGTCCTCGTCGCCGACGTAGTCCCGGACCCGTCGGTCGATCTGCCGGGCCACCGCCGCCAGGTCGTCCAGATCAGCTGCTGCGGAACGGAACTCGCCGAGGACGACGGTGGCGGTGCGCACCGCGGCCAGGCCTTTGCCGCGGACGTCGCCGATGAGCAGCCGCACCGCTCCCGGCCGCGCCACCGTCTCGTAGAGGTCACCGCCGACGAGCGCCTCGGCGGCCGCGCTGACGTAGCGGGCAGCCAGCGCCACCGGTCCGAGCCGGGGCGGAGGCGGCGCGAGGATGGCGCGCTGGGCGGCCTCGGCCACCCGGCTCACGTCCGCCAGGCGCCCCGACTGCTCACGCAGGACGCGCGCCGTCTCGATGGCCAGGGCCGCCCGACGGGCGACGTCCTCGACGTAGGGGACGTCCTCCTTGGCGTAGTGGCGTCCGGAGTCCGCGTGCACCAGCGTGATGGCGCCGAGAACGCCGTCGCGGCCCGGCAGGGGCACTGTCATGGCGCTCGAGAAGCCGACGGCGCGGATCAGCGCGAGGTGCTCCTCGTCCTGTGCACCGGCGACCAGCAGCTCGTCCGCGATCTCGGGGTAGAGCTCGCTCACGCCGGTCCGCACGACGTTCGGGCCACCGGTCGGGGCGTCCTGGTCCACCGGGTAGCGCTCGGAGATCTGCCGTGCCCACACCACCTTCTCGGGATCGGGGTGCAGGAGCCCCACGGTCACGAGACGGCCCTGCTCGACCAGCTGCAGCGAGCACCAGTCGGCCAGCCGCGGGACGAACAGCCGAGTGACGGCGTCCACCGTCTGCGCGAAGTCGAGGCTGGCCGACAGCACGATGGAGCTCTCTGCCAGATAGGCCAGCCGGTCGTCCGCGTCGACCCGGGCCAGCGCCTGCGCCGTGGCGTCGGCCAACGCGCGTACGAAGGAGGTGCGCCGGTCCTCGTCGAGCTCGCCGGTCGCCGGGAAGGTCAGGCCGATGACCCCGAGCCGCTGCGGGCCGACGACCAGAGGGGCGACGTGCAGCACGCGCTCGGTCGGGTAGAGGCCGGCCAGCGCGGGGAACCGCTCCGCCAGCTGGGCGAGGTTGCGCAGCACGACGGTGTCCCCGGTCCGCACGGCCACCGGCCCCGGGAGGTCTTCGGTCAGGCGGATGTCGTCGTAGCCGGGGAGCCACTCCTGGGCACGCGTGCTGCCGCCGAGGCACCGCAGGTAGCCGCCGTCCGTGACGTAGGTCCGCGCCGACAGGGCGCCCAGTGCCTCCGTCGCGTTGCGGAACACGACCTCGCCGACGTCCGCCGCCGTCCGGGCGCCGGTGAGCTCGGCGTTCACCTTCTGCAGCAGGGTGAGGCGGTCCGCTGTCTGGCGCAGCGCGGACAGCGTCGTCACCTCCTGCCCCAGGACCTGCACGAAGGTCGGCGCACCGCGCGACGTGCCGCCCCTGCTGAGGATGCGCAGCTCGTCGACGAGGGTCTGCACGTACCAGCGGCGGAAGACGCGGTGCAGCACCGGCGTCTCGAGGGTGAGCAGCCGCGCCGCGCGGGCGTGGCCGTCGGCCTCGTCGAGCGCGGCGAGGTAGCGCTCGCCCGCGTCTGCGGCCGACGCCGGCAGGGTGAGCACCAGCTCGGTGTCGGCGTCGCCCCGCGCCGCGGCGGCGATCGCCTGCCGCTTGATGTCGGCCCGCGCCGTCGCGAACCCGCCCGTGACGGTCTCGATCAGCGCCTCGTAGCCCTCCGGCAGCGGGCGGTCCCTCACGGCGGCGCGCTCCAGCGTGAGCTCCCGGACGACGTTGTCGATGTGCCGCTTGGCGTCCAGCAGCAGGTCGGTCGGCACCGAGCCCAGCCGGACGGTGAAGTGCGGCTCGCTGGTCTGCTCGTCGTCGGTCCAGGCCGCGAGCAGCTCGTCGAGGTCCAGCTCCTCGCCGGCGTGCCCACCGCCGGCGTGCTGGGCCCGCGGCGCGCCGAGCTCGGCCCAGACGACCTTGCCCCCGCCGGCGGCCTGCGTGACGCCCCAGACGTCGGACAGGGCGGCGACCAGGCTCAGACCGCGGCCGGTCATGGCGTCCACGCTGCGGCGCGGCAGCACGAGCATCCGGCGACCGCTGTCCTCCACCTCGACCCGCACCCGGTCGTCCTCCCGCCGGGTCCGCACCCGGATGGGCGGCGCGCCGTGCAGCTGGGCGTTGGTGACCAGCTCGGTGAGGATCAGCTGCGCGTCGGCGACCGTGTCACCGGGCTCGTCCTGCAGGACTGCGGCCGCGTGCCGGCGGGCACGGGAGGCAGCGTCGGGCTCGGCACCGAGCTCGAGCTCCAGCTCCGGCTGCACGTCGTCCTCCCGGCCAGGTGCGCCGGCCGGCGCGGCGCCCATTGTGGCCGCGCCGACCACTGCCGGCAGGCGGACCCGCTCGTCAGTCCAGGAAGAAGGCCGGCCGGTCGTCCACCTGCGCGCGCAGCGTCCGGCCGCCGGCACGCAGCGCGGCGTTCGGCGAGATGAACAGCGCTGCTCCCCCGGCCGTCAGGACGACGTCCTGCTCCCGCGGCTCGGGGCTCAGGTCCATGGCGAGGGCGTGCGTCTCATCGTCGGTGCCGAGCCGCAGGCCGGCGGACTCCGGGAGGTCGCTCGCGGCCACCAGGCTGCGGATGAGGTCGGCGGCCTCGCTCGAGATGTGGATCATGCCGCTCCGAGGTCGTGGGGAGCGCGGTTCAGGGGGCTCGGCGGGCGTGCTCGTCACGGGGACCCTGGCCGCACGCGCGACCAGGGTCAAGAGGCGGTGCCCGTCGTCGTGTGGGGCGTCCGCCACTCGTCCCGTGTCACGGCGAAGACCCGCACCTCCGGCTCCGCCGCCTGCTCCCGCATCCCCAGTCGCTGCATCAGCTGCGCCGACGGGTCGTTGCGGGCGTCCGCCCGGCCGATCACCGTCTCGGCCCCGAGGTCGCCGAAGGCTGCTGCCAGGACGGCGGCGGTCGCCTCCCGCGCGTAGCCCTGGCCGTGCGCAGTCCGCTCCAGGACGAAGCCCACCTCCGCGACGCCGTGCACCGCGCTGCGCAGGAACAGGGTCATCGAGCCGATCACCCGGCCCTCGGAGCGCCGCTCCACCGCGTACGTCACCACGTCGTCGTCCTCGGCCAGGACCTCCTGCGCGCCGCGCTCCTCGAGCCACTGCCGGGACTCCTCCCGGGTGCGGACCTCCCACGGCAGGTAGCGCACGACCTCGGCGTCGGACTGGAAGCGGTGCACGTCGTCGAGATCCGCCGGCCGGAGGCTTCGGATGCTCAGCCGCGAGGTCTCCAGCGTCCGGATCGAGAAGGGCTGCGACAGCACGCGCGGACGGTAGCTGGGCGTGCGACCGGCCGCGGACGTCGACGAGGACGCCTGCAGGTGCAGGCGTCCTCGTCGGGGTGGAGCGGGAGCGCTAGGCGGCGAGCGGCTCCACCTCGGAGGAGCGCACGGGCTCGGTGCCCTGCTCTGCGGCGCCGAAGACGTCGTTCGGCAGCGCCATGCGGAAGACCTTGGCCCACGCGGAGGCCAGCTGCACCGGCAGCGGTCCGCTGACGTAGGTGAGGCCGTACCGCTCGAAGAGCTCCTGGACCTTCGGAGCGATCTCCTTGTAGCGGTTGCTCGGCAGGTCCGGGTACAGGTGGTGCTCGACCTGGAAGGACAGGTTGCCGGTCATGAGGTGCAGCAGCGGTCCGCCGGTGATGTTGGCGGCGCCCAGCATCTGGCGCAGGTACCACTCGCCGCGGGTCTCCCCGTCGATGGACTTCTTCTCGAAGGTCTCGACCCCGTAGGGGAAGTGGCCGCACATGATGACCGAGTGCGTCCAGACGTTGCGAGCGACGTTGGCCGTGACGTTGGCAGCCAGGGTGGTGAGGGCGGACGGGCCGGACAGCAGCGGGTGGACCAGGTAGTCGCGGGTGGCCTGCTTCTTGATCTTGCCGAACACGGCGCCGAGCTGCTTCTTGAACAGGTTCTTGTCCTTGCGGCCCTTGATGACCTTGCCGATCTCGAGGTCGTAGGCAGCGATGCCGTACTCGAAGATCAGCATGTTCACGATGTTGTAGAGCGGCTGGCCCAGGTAGAACGGGCTCCAGCGCTGGTCCTCGTCGACGCGCATGATCCCGTAGCCGAGGTCGTTGTCGCGGCCCAGCACGTTCGTGAACGTGTGGTGGATCTGGTTGTGCGAGTGCTTCCACATGTCGGACGGCGTCGCGTTGTCCCACTCCCAGCTGGTGGAGTGGATCTTGGCGTCGCGCATCCAGTCCCACTGGCCGTGCATGACGTTGTGGCCGATCTCCATGTTCTCGAGGATCTTCGCGACCGACAGGCCGACGGTGCCGGCGACCCACGCCGGCGGGAACAGCGAGAACAGCAGCACACCGCGGCTGGCGAGCTCCAGCTTGCGCTGAGCGTCGATCACCTTGCGGATGTACGCGGCGTCGCGCTCACCGCGGCTGGCCAGGACCTGCTCGCGGATCGCGTCGAGCTCGCGACCGAGCGTCTCGATGTCCTCGGCGCTCAGGTGCGCGATCGGGTTGTGCGGCTTCTTCTGGATGGCGGTCATGGGGGTTCTCCTCAGAGCTCGATGTCGCAGGACCCGGCCGCGGCCGAGATGCAGGTCTGGACCAGGACGCCGTCACCCTCGACGGCGGTGGTGAGGGTGCCGTCGCGCAGGTCGCGGACAGCACCGGAGCGCAGGGGGACGACGCAGCCGAAGCAGATGCCCATGCGGCACCCGGACGGCATCAGGACGCCGGCGGCCTCGCCGGCGTCGAGCAGGGCGGTGGCGCCGTCGGCCTCGACGGTGACCGACTGCCGGGTGAAGCTGACGGTGCCGCCCTCGCCGGTCACCAGGACCACGGGGCGGAAGCGCTCGGTGTGCAGCTGGTCGGCGATGCCCTGCGCGGTGAAGCTCTCCTGCAGCGCGTCGAGCATGCCGCCGGGGCCGCAGGCCCAGGTCTGACGCTCCGCGAGGTCGGGTACCAGCGCGGCCAGCTCGTCGGTGCTGAGCATGCCGTCGACGTCGGTGTGCTTCTCCACCAGCCGGATGCGGCCGGCGGAGGCCATCGCCCGCAGCTCGCCGGCGAAGATCACGTCGTTCGCCGTCGGGGCGGAGTGCACGACCACCACGTCCTCGAGCGCGTCGACCGCGTTGCGCAGCATGCCCATGACCGGGGTGACGCCGCTGCCGGCGGTGACGAACAGGACCTTCGCGGGGCGGACGTCCGGCAGGACGAACTCGCCCGCGGCCTGGTCGAGCTGCAGGAGCATTCCGGGCTGAGCACGGCGGACGAGGAAGTTGCTGACCGTGCCGTCCGGGATGGCCTTGACGGTGATGGCGATGCAGCCGTCGGTCCGGTCCACGGGCGAGGTCAGCGAGTAGGTGCGCCACTGGCGCACGCCGTCGACGTCGACGCCGATGCGGACGTATTGACCGGGGACGTGCCCGCGCCAGCCGCGGCCGGGCCGGATGACCAGGCTGACGGCGTCGCGGGTCTCGGGGTGCACGGCGACGACGCGGCCGCGCAGGTCGGCGTGGGAGCGCAGCGGGTCCAGCAGGTCGACGTAGTCGGCGGCGACGAGGGGAGTCGCGACGATCTCGGCGAGCTGGACGGCGCGGTCGCGCAGCCGTCCGAGGACGGAGGGGGCGGAGGCCGGTGCGGTCATGAAGAGAGTCTGTCCCGCCCGGGGGGCTAGGCCATCCACCCCTGGAGCAAGAGTCCACGCCGTTCTTTGTGGCCTCGCAACAGAACCGGCTACTTCGTCGTCGCGATGCCGCCATCCACCGGGATGACCGCTCCTGTGATGTACGAGCCCGCCCGGCTGGCCAGGAACACGCTCACGCCGGCCATGTCGTCCGGGCGCCCGATGCGGCGCAGCGGGGCAGCGGCGGCGATCTCGTCCCCGAAGGCGTCGAGCGTGGCCGCCATCATCTTGGACTCGAAGGGCCCCGGCGCCACGGCGTTGACGGTGATGCCCTGCGGGCCGAGCTCCTTGGCCAGGTGACGCGTGAGCTGGTGCAGCGCGGCCTTGGTGGAGGAGTAGGCGTACGTCGGCAGCACCGGGACGTGGATCCCGTCGATGCTGCCGATGTTGATGACGCGCGCCGGGTCGTCCAGCGACGCGGCCTGCTTCAGGGCCGGCAGGAAGGCCCGCGTCAGGAAGAACGGCCCCTTGAGGTTGACCGCCACCAGCTTGTCCCAGGCCGACTCCGGGAAGGTCTCGATCGGCTCGCCCCAGGTCGCCCCCGCGTTGTTCACCAGGACGTGCAGGGGGCCGCCGACCTCCGCGGCCAGCCGCAGCGCCTCGTCCTCGCGCGACAGGTCCGCCGCCACACCCGTGACCTCGCCGTGCGGCCGGAGCTCCTCCACCGCCGCCGCCACGGCCTCGGCCTTGCGGCTGCTGATGACGACCGAGGCGCCGGCGTCCAGCAGCCCGCGGGCGATCATCAGCCCGATGCCCCGCGTGCCGCCCGTGACGACGGCGCGCTTGCCGGACAGGTCGAACAGGGCGGGGGGCGTCGTCACGGGGTGCTCCTCGAAGTAGGTCCGGCGAGCGTGCCAGAGAGGTGCCGCGTGCAGGGGCGCCGGGGCGGCTACCAGAGCGACAGCGACCCGCGGAAGATGCTTGCGACGTCGTCCTCGGTGACGTCTCGCGGCGACACGGCCAGCAGCCGCTGCTGCTTCATCGTCCCGTCGACGAGGTCGCCGACGTCGGCCTCCCCGTAGCCGACCCCGCCGATGCCGTTCGGGATCCCGATGTCGCGCATCAGCGACATGAGCGCGGCGGGCAGCTCCTCCGCCGGGTCCGCCGTCGGCTCTGCGTGCGGGGCGAGCAGCCGGGCGGCGCGCAGGTGCCGCTCGGGGGACGACGGGAAGGTGAACCGGAAGGCCTCCGGAGCCGTCAGCGACACCGACATCCCGTGCGGTACAAGCGGTTCCGCGTCCGGGTAGCCCGGCGGCCGGTAGTCCCGCACACGACCCGCGATCGGGTAGGCGTTGGCGTGCGGGATGTGCACCCCGGCGTTGCCGAAGCCCATGCCGGCGAAGGTCGCAGCCATCGCCATGTCCCTCCGCGCGCCGGTGTCCTCGCCGTCCCGCACGGCTGTGCGGAACGACGTCGCGAGCAGCTGCAGCGCCTTCTCCGACCACATGTCCGCGACGGGGTTGGCGCCGCAGTACGGGACCCGCTCCTCGGCGGCCTTGCGGGCGAACGCGGTGTACGGCTTGGCGGTGTAGCTCTCGAGCGCGTGGCAGAGGATGTCCATCCCCGATGCCGCGGTGACCATGGCCGGCTGCGTCACCGTCAGCCGCGGGTCGACGACGGCCAGCGTCGGCCGCAGCCGGGGGTGGCTGATGCCGGTCTTCACCTTCAGCGCCAGGACGTCCATCACGCAGATCGTCGTGCTCTCCGACCCGGTGCCGGTCGTGGTGGGCACGGCGACCAGGGGCTTCAGCGGCCGGGACGGCGCCCGCCCCTCGCCGACCGGCCGGTTGACGTAGTCCATCAGCTCGCCGGGGTTGGTCAGCATCAGGTCGACCGCCTTGGCGGTGTCGATCGCCGAGCCGCCGCCGACCGCCACGAAGGCGTCCCAGGGGCCGCCGGCGCGCGCCGCGTCGACCGCGGACTGCAGGCTCACGTCGGTCGGCTCCACGTGCACCCCGTCGTAGACCTCGGCCTCGATGCCGAACGCGCCCATGGCGTCCGCCACCCGCTGCGGCCAGCCGGTCGCGGCGACCCCGGCGTCGGTGACGACCAGGACCCGCCGCGCCCCGAGCTGCGCGAGGTCGTACCCGATCTCGTCCGCTGCGCCGGGGCCGAACTTCAGGTTCGGCGAGCCGTACGTGAAGACGCTCTCGGCGTCAGGGGTGGTCATGGCTCCAGCGTGCCCACTGCGCCCCCGCGTGCACAGCGGACCCGCCGCCGCCCCGCCGGCGCCGTGGCGAGCCTCGCCTGACGCGACCGTCCGTGGGTCAGCCGCGCAGCGCCGCGAAGACGACGACGTTGCTCCGGTAGTGGCCGGAGCGCCGGTCGAACTCGCCGCCGCAGGTGATGAGCCGCAGGCTCGGCCGCCCGTCCCCCTTGTAGACGACCTTGCTCGGGAAGCTCCGCTTGTCGTACCTCTGGACCTGGCTCACGACGAAGCTCAGGCGCGTCCCGTCAGCCCGCCGGAACGTGATGCCGTCCCCCGCGTGCAGGCCGGCCAGGCCGGCGAACACCCCGGCGCCGCGGTAGCTGTCGACGTGGCCGACGACGACGGCCGGGCCGGCCTCGCCGGGCGCGGGTCCCTGGCT
>JBKJQM010000229.1:0-15808 GCA_046594005.1 Mycobacteriales bacterium | reverse complement strand
CGCACGACGCTGCTCGACGCCTACGGGCCCGTCGACCGTCCGACCGAGCTGCGGGCCCGGGTGCTGGCCGTGGCCCTGTCGGCGGCGCTGGCGGACTACGCGGTGCAGCAGGGACGGGACGCCCTGCGCGACGAGGCCCTCCTGGGACTGGGACGCGCGGTCGGCTAGAGGCTGGCGACGATCTCGGCGTCGGCGGCCTGCAGGGCCTGGTCCAGGCGCTTCTCAGCCCCCGGGTCGCCGTCCTCCACGGCCTTGACGGCGCGGGACACCTCGATCATGGTCTCCCGCTCGACGACCTTGACGCGCTCGCGGGGCTGGTCGCCGACCGGTCCGAAGGCCTCGCCCAGGGCCAGCTCGTGGGCGTCGAGCAGCTGCCAGCCCTCCCACGTCGTGTAGGCGACGCCGCGCGAGTCCAGGAACTCGGTCACTGCGTCGACGGACGGCTCCGGCGCCGTGGGCATCGTCTCGAGGTCCTCGAGCATCGACCCGACGGTCTCGATGGCGTCGCCCTTGGTGTGGCCGATGAGGCCGACAGGACCACGCTTGACCCAGCCGTTGACGTACACGCCGGGGATCGGCGTGCCGTCGAGGTCGAGCACGCGGCCCTTGGCGTGCGGCACGACGTGGTTGCGGCTGTCCCAGGGCAGACCGGGCAGCTCGGCCGAGCGGTAGCCCACGCACCGGTAGACGGCCTGGACGGGCCAGTCGTGGAACTCCCCGGTCCCGCGGACGTTGCCGTCGCCGGTGAGCTCGGTGCGCTCGGTCCGAAAGCCCTCCACGCGACCGTCGCCCGTGACCTCGACCGGCGACTCGAAGAAGTGCAGCCAGAGCTTGCGGGGGCGGTCGCCGACGCCCTTGTCGGCGGTGCGCATCGCGTACTTCTCGAGCTCGCGCACCACGAGCTTGGTCTGGTTGTCGCTGTTGATGGCGGCGACCGAGCCCTCGTCGTACTCGATGTCCTCGGGGTTGACGAGGACCTCGACGTTCGGCGAGTGGTCGAGCTCGCGCAGCTCCAGCGGGGTGAACTTCGCCTGGGCCGGCCCGCGGCGGGCGAAGACGTGCACCTCCTGGACCGGGCTGGCCGCGAGGCCCCGGTAGACGTTGTCCGGGATCTCGGTGACCAGCAGCTCGTCAGCGGTCTTGGACAGCATCCGGGCGACGTCGAGGCCGACGTTGCCGGCGCCGACGACGGCGATCGACTCGGCCTCGAGCGGCCAGTCGCGCGGCACGTCGGGGTGGCCGTCGAACCAGGAGACGAAGTCCGCGCCGCCGAAGCTGCCGGGCAGATCGATCCCGGGCACGTCCAGGTCGCGGTCCTTCTCGGCGCCCGTCGTGAACACCACGGCGTCGTAGTAGCGGCGCAGGTCGTCGAGCTTGACGTCGACGCCGTACTCCACGTTGCCCAGCAGCCGCACCTCCGGCTTGGGCAGGACCTGGTGCAGCGCCTTGACGATGCCCTTGATGCGCGGGTGGTCCGGGGCGACGCCGTAGCGGATGAGCCCGAACGGGGCCGGCTGGCGCTCGTACAGGTCGATCGACACGTCCTGGTCGGACTTCATGAGGACGTCAGCCGCGTAGATGCCGGCCGGTCCTGCGCCGACGATGGCGACGCGCAGCGCACGCCCATCGGTCTGCTCGTCGGACACCGGTCTCTCCCCACGTCGGTCTACAGGTCCTCAGCGCAGAACGCGCCGACCAAGACCCATTGTTCCAGCGCGGGTGGCGACCGCCAGCCCGTGGGAGGTGACCTGCGCCACCTAGCCGAGGCGCGCCAGGCGTACGGACGGGGCCGCGTAGACGCGTCGTACGACAACCTTCCCGAGCACCGCGCTCGCGTCGACCATGTAGCCGTGACCCAGGTAGATGCCCAGGTGCGGGGTGTCCGGGCGGTCGTAGACGACCAGGTCGCCCACGCGGGCGTCCTTCAGCGGCACCTTCCTGGCTGCGGCGACGATGGCGGCGCGGGTGGTCGGCAACGCCTTCCCGCCGGCGTGCCGCCAGGCCTCGCGGACCAGCCGCACGTCGTCCCAGTGGGGTGAACCGGTGACGCTGCGCGCGCCGGCTGCGGTCTTCAGCGCCGTCGCGGAGGACGCCTTGGCCTGGGTGCCCGGCAGCCCGGTGAGCGGCGAGAGCCCGGCCGACGTGACGGGCTTGATGACGGGCTTGCTGACGGGCTTGCTGACGGGCGTGGCGACCGGCCGGCCGGCCGTACGAGGAAGGGCGACCGGGCTGTCCGCGACGGGCGCCGTGACGTCCGGAGCGGGCAGCGGCGGAGGCGTCCACGGCACGACCTTCGGCATCGTCGGCCGCGGGACCCGGCCGTACCGGACGACCCCGGCCGACCAGATGCGGCGCTGGACGACGGCCTTGCGCGACGCGCCGGCGTCGACCATGTAGCCACCGCCCGACACGATGCCGACGTGGGTGACCGGGTTGCCGAAGAAGACCAGGTCGCCCTTGCGCAGCTGCTCGGCGGGGATCGGGATGGCCCAGGCCTGCTGGTCGCGGGAGACGCGGGGCATGTCGGTCGCGCCGCCCACCGAGCGCCACAGCGAGGTCAGCCCGGAGCAGTCCCACCCGTCGGGCCCGTCGCCGCCCCAGACGTAGGGGTCGCCGAGCTGGTTCTTCGCGACGTGCAGCACGTCGGCCGCGGCCTGGTCGGGGGCGCCGTCGAGGTCGACAGCGCCGCTCTTGGCGGCGGTGGTGCCGGCGGCGACCGCCAGGAGGGTGCCGATCAGGGCGAGCGCGCGGAGCCGCGTCCGGAAGTTCTGGACGGCCGACACGGCGCGCCTCCTGGTACTCGAGTGACTGCTGGTGTAACAGCCCTCGGCACCTTAGGGGCAGACCATGAGCCCGTCAGCCGGTCGAGAGGTCCGACTCGTCCCGTTGCAGCTCCTGGACGCCGAGCGCCGTCGCGCCCAGCGCGACCGCGGTGACCGCTCCCCCGGCCAGCGGCGACAGCCGGCCGCGAGCGACCGCCGCGCCCACGGCGAGCGCGTCGACGGCGTCGGACAGCACCCCGGCGGCCACCCACAGGCGGGCGCCGCGCACGTCGCCACGACGCAGGGCGACCGCGGTCCCGACCCCCAGCGCTATCTCGCGCGCACCGAGCATCTGCACGGCCCAGGACATCCGCGTGGCGGCCGCCGAGTCGACGCCGAGGCGCTCGGGCAGCGCGCGCGGTCGCAGCACCATGACGGCGCCCGCACCGGCACGACCGACGGCCAGGTGCTCCGGGCGGGCCTTCGCGGCCAGGGTGCCCAGCAGTGCGGGCAGGGGGCCGACGGCGGGCGTCGAGCGGGTGCGCAGCAGCACGGGAGCTCCAGGTGGCGGTCGGTGCAGCCGCGGAGGTGTCCGCGGCCCTGTCCCGGGAATCCTCTCGGGCGTCTGCACGTTGTCACAGCAGACGACCTGACCCTGGAGGGCCCCATGAGCGATCGCGTCCTGCGAGGCACGCGCCTCGGTTCCGTGAGCTACGAGAGCGACCGGCACACCGAGTTCGCGCCCCGCCTGCGCACCGCCTACGACTGCCCCAACGGGCACGAGACCGCGATGCCGTTCGCCGCCGAGGCCGACATCCCCTCGACATGGGAGTGCCGCGTGTGCGGTGCCACCGCGCTGCTGCGCGACGGTGCCCAGCCCGAGGAGAAGAAGGGCAAGCCGGCCCGCACCCACTGGGACATGCTGCTAGAGCGCCGCTCCACCGAGGAGCTCGAGGAGGTCCTGGCCGAGCGCCTGGCCGTCCTCCACGAGCACCAGGGCAAGGTCAAGGCCGCCCTCAAGAGCGAGCGCGCGAAGGACAAGAAGACCGCGTAGCTCCCCCGCCGTACGACCGGGCCGTCTCCCCTCGGGAGGCGGCCTTCGTCGTGCGTGCCCCCTTCGCACCGCCGCACCGACCCGCGACGGGACGACGATCAGCGCAGCTGGTCCGGCGGCGGGTCGGGCCGCTCGTCCACGACCTCGCCGTCGACCACCCGTCCCGGACGGCGCGGGGCTCCCGGCCGCCGCAGCGACGAGGCGCCCAGCCCACCCAGCACTCCCCCGGCGCCGAGCCGCCTGGCGACGACACCGGTGAGCATCCGCCGCAGGACCGCGCGGGTCGGCGGCAGCACGCAGAGCAGCCCGAACGCGTCGGTCGCGAAGCCCGGGGTGAGCAGCAGCGCCCCGCCGAGGATCACCAGCGCGCCGTCGGCGACCTCCTGGGCCGGCAGCCGCCCGGCTGCCAGCGCCTCGCGGAACGCGCGCCACGTCCGGGTGCCCTCGCGCTTGAGCAGGTAGCCGCCGAGCAGCGACATGACCACGAGCAGCACCAGCGTCGGCACGACCCCGAGGGCCTGGCCGACCTGGATGAGGACGTACAGCTCGACGATCGGCACCACCACGAGCGCGACGACGAGCAGGGCGGGCACGGTCAGCCCTTCGCCGAGACCGGCACCGACCGGCGGGAGCGGCCCGAGCGCAGGCCCCACCAGGTGACCCGCCACAGCGCCTCGGCAACGATGGAGCGGCTCATCTTGGACTCACCGCGCTCGCGCTCGACGAACGTGATCGGCACCTCGACGACCTCGTACCCGGCCTTCCAGGTCTGCCAGGCCAGGTCGACCTGGAAGCAGTAGCCCTGGGACGCCACGTCGGACAGCGGCAGGCTGTCGAGCACGCTGCGGCGGTACGCCCGGTAGCCGCCGGTCGCGTCGCGCAGCGGGAGCCGCAGCATCATCCGCGTGTAGGCGTTGCCCCCGCGGCTGAGGATCTCCCGGGACTTCGGCCAGTTGACGACCTCGCCGCCGGGTACCCACCGGCTGCCGAGCACCAGGTCGGCGTGCTCGAGGGCCGCGAGCAGCCGGGGCAGCTGCTCCGGGGAGTGCGAGCCGTCGGCGTCCATCTCGACGACGACGTCGTAGCCGGCGTCGCGGGCCCAGGCGAACCCGGCGATGTACGCCGCGCCGAGACCGGCCTTCTCCGTCCGGTGCAGCACGTGCACCCGCTCATCCGCTGCCGCCATGGCGTCGGCGATGTCGCCGGTGCCGTCGGGGCTGCCGTCGTCGACCACCAGGACGTGCGCGGTCGGGACCGCGACGTGCAGCCGCTCCACGATCGGGCGCAGGTTGTCCTTCTCGTCGTAGGTCGGGATGACGACCAGGACGCGGTCCAGCGGCGGCCTCACGCGGCGCTCCGGCGCAGGGCGGGCGTGACCAGGGCGCCGGCGGCCAGCAGGGACAGCAGCAGCTCGGGCAGCGCGCCGAGGCGGGTGGCGAGCGTCATCGCCGTCCGGGTCGGCACGGTCGTGGTGAGGACGGCGCGGGTGAACACGGGGGCGGAGCGTACGAGATCGCCGTCGGGTGCGATGACCGCGCTGATGCCGCTGGTCGCGGCCACGAGCACCGCGCGACCGTGCTCGACGGCGCGCAGCCGCCCCATCGCGAGCTGCTGGACGGTCTCACCGCTGCGACCGAAGGTCGCGTTGTTCGTCTGCACCACGAGCAGCCGGCCTCCCGCGTCGACGACGTCGCGCACGAGGTCGTCGTACGCCACCTCGAAGCAGATGACGTCTCCGAGGCGCACCGGACCGACGTCCAGCACGCCCACCTCGTCCCCGGCGGCGAAGTCGCGCGGCACCAGGTCCACCTTGGCCGTGATCTTCCGGACGAGGGACCGGAAGGGGATGTACTCGCCGAACGGCACGGGGTGGCGCTTGACGTAGCGCTTGCCGGGCCCGGTGACGGGGTCCCAGACGATGCCGGCGTTGCTCACCTGATCGCCCGGCCCGTCCAGCACCGCGCCGACGAGGACCGGCACGCCCACGTCGCGTACCGCCGCGTCGATCAGGGCGTACGCCTCCGGGTCGGTGAACGGGTCGAGGTCCGAGGCGTTCTCCGGCCACACGACCAGGTCCGGCCGCGGCGTCCGACCGGCGCGGATGTCGGCGGCGAGCGCCCGGGTGGCCTCGACGTGGTTGGTGAGCACAGCAGCCCGCTGGGCGTTGAAGTCCAGGCCGAGCCGCGGGACGTTCCCCTGGACCAGCGCCACCCGTACCGGCGTGCCGTCGACGGGCGTCGGCACCAGGGCCGCTCCCCCGGCGAGCACCGCGGCGGCGGCGGCCAGGACGACGGCCGGGACGACGGCGCGTCGTACGACGGCCCAGGCCAGCAGGCCACCCAGCAGGGCGACGGCGAACGACACCAGCGGCGCACCGCCGAGGGCGGCCAGCGGCGTCAGCGGGCTGTCGCCCTGGCTGAAGGCGAGCCTGCCCCACGGGAAGCCGCCGAACGGCTGCCGGGACCGCAGCGCCTCCTCCAGCACCCACAGGCAGGCGCTCCACAGCGGCCAGGCCCGCAGCCGCAGCACCGTCGGGAGGGCGGCGCCGAGCAGCGCGAAGAACGAGCCCTCGAGCAGCCCCAGGGCCAGGAGCGCCCCCACGCCGGCGTTGGCGGCGGTCCACTCGACCAGCGGCAGGAACAGCGCGAGCCCGGCGACCAGGCCGACGAGCGCGCCGCGCCGGGCGGACGCGCCGCGGCAGGCGAGGGCGAGCAGCGCGACCCCGACCGGGGCCAGCAGCGGCAGGTCGACGGGCGGGAAGGCGACGTAGAGCACGAGCCCGGCGGCCAGGCCCGCCGCGAGGCGGAGCGCCAGGTCGGAGCGGGTCGTCGACCTCCCGGCGCAGACGCCCTCCGGCGCGCGCGGCGGCGCGTCCAGGACGGGCAGGCTCTCCACCCGACCAGTCTGCCTGAACCGGGACGCAGCAGGCCCACCGTGACAGGCGTCCGGCGGCACTTCGGACCGACCTGCGGGCGGCTGGAAGCCGCCTGCGAGCCGTTGTCTACTGAGCGCCGGACGCCTGTCCGCGGTGGACCGGGGGCGAGGCTAGCGGGCCGTCCCCCGTCGCTGTCAACATGCCCCTGACCTGCGGCTTTTCGCGTTCGTGCAGGTCAGAAGGGGTGCCGCAGGAGCGGCCGAACGGGTCTTGACTTCAGTCGGTCGGGAGGGGCCAGACCTGCGCCCCGCGCACGACCGTCGTGCGGCAGACCGGGTCGTCCGCGGACAGGTCGGGCAGACCGGCGACGCCGGAGCGCGGATCGGTCGACCAGGCCGACACCCGGTCGTCCGGTGCCTGCACCACGAGCTCGCTCGGCAGGTCCCAGACCGCGAACGTCGCGGGCGCTCCCGGCGCCAGCTCGCCGGCCCCCTCGACGCGTGCGGCCCGCCACCCTCCGCGGGTGTGCGCCGAGAACGCGGCGCGCGCGGACAGGCGCGAGGAGGGGGTGTGGTGCAGCGTCGCGGCGCGTACGCCACCCCACGGGTCGAGCGGCGTCACCGGCGCGTCGGAGCCGAAGGCCAGGGGTACGCCCGCCGCCGCGAGGGCCGCCAGCGGGTTGGAGTCGCGGGTGCGGTCGGCGCCCAGGCGCGCCTCGTACAGCCCGCCGGTCCCGCCCCAGCGGGCGTCGAACGCCGGCTGGACGCTCGCCACCAGCCCGAGCTCGGCCATCTGCCCGATGTGCTGCGGCAGGGGGACCTCAACGTGCTCGATGCGGTGGCGGCCGGCGCGCACCAGGTCGATGCCGACCTCGCGGGCGGCGGCCGCATAGCCCTCCAGGACCGCGGTCAGCGCCGCGTCGCCGATGGCGTGGAAGCCCGCCTGCAGACCCGCCCGTGTGCAGGCCGTGACGTGCTCGGCCACCTGGGCGGCGTCGAGGTAGGCGTAGCCGAGGGTGTCGACGTCGTCGTAGCGGTGCCCCAGGCAGGCCGTGCGGCTGCCGATCGAGCCGTCCGCGAACAGGTCGCCGCCGGCAGCGACGGCCCCGAGCTGGCGGGCCCGCTCCACTCCCCCGAGCTCGCCCCAGTAGCCGAGGACCTCGGGCCCGGGCTCGTCGCGGGCGAGCGCGAGCAGGGCGGTGAAGTCGTCCTCGCCGTCGATGCCGGGGCCGCCGCACTCGTGCAGGCAGCCGATGCCGAGCGCGGCCGCCCGGGTGCGGGTGGCCCGCTGCGCCTCGCGCCGCTGGACGGCGGTGAGGCTGTCGAACGCGATGCGGCGCACCTCCGAGTGGGCCTCCTCCTTGACCAGCCCGTCCGCCTCGAAGCCCGGCAGGGCGCGCGCTCCGGGGGCGGCAGCCAGCAGGGCACCGGAGGCGACACCGCTGTGGCAGTCGGTGCGGGCGAGGTAGACGACGCCGCCGTAGCTCGCCCGGTCCAGCTCGGCGGCGGTCGGCGGCCGGCGCTCGGGCCAGCCGTCCTCCTCCCAGCCTGTCCCCAGGACGATCCCGCCGCGGGCGGCGCGGGACGCCTGCTCGACGCGGTCCAGCAGCACCGCGAGCGACGGGCAGTCGGCCAGGTCGAGGCCGGTCAGCGCCAGCCCCGTGGTGGTCGTATGCACGTGCGCGTCGACGAAGGCCGGCGCCACCCAGGCGTCCTCGAGGTCCACCGTCACCTCGGCGGTCATGGCGTCTGCGGCGAGCTCCCCGCCGACCCAGACGACGGTGTCGCCATCGACCAGCAGCGCGGTCGCGAACGGGTCGGCCGGCGAGCGCACCCGGCCGCGGCGGTACAGCGTGGTCGTCATCCGCCGAGCCTAGATCTGCCCCTGTCTCGCAGATCATCCGCAGAACCAGTGCGCACCGAGCGCCCTTCGGGCCCGTCTTGCGCACGGATGCTGCGGATCATCAGCGGACGGGGTGGTGGCGTTCCGCCCGTGTGGCGGCTTTCCAACGGGACGATCGCCCTCTACCGTCTCCTCATGACCACGATCTCGCCGTCCACGGCGGCCATCGCCCCCACCGATGTGCACGACGTCCTGCGCCGGCACCTGCTGGTCGACGGCTTCGACATGGTGCTCGACCTCGAGGCGAGCAGCGGGTCGCGCCTGGTCGACGCCCGCGACGGCACGGCGTACCTGGACCTGTTCAGCTTCTTCGCCAGCAGCGCGCTCGGCATGAACCACCCCGGCCTGATCGCCGACCCGCTGTTCCGGGACGAGCTGCTGACGGCGGCGCTCAACAAGCCGAGCAACTCCGACGTCTACACCTCGGCCATGGCGCACTTCGTGGACACCTTCGCCCGGGTGCTCGGAGACCCGCGGCTCCCGCACCTGTTCTTCGTCGAGGGCGGCGCGCTCGCGGTCGAGAACGCGCTGAAGGTCGCCTTCGACTGGAAGAGCCGCTGGAACGAGGCGCACGGCCGCTCCCCCGCGCTCGGCACCAAGGTCCTGCACCTGCGCGACGCCTTCCACGGCCGCAGCGGCTACACGATGAGCCTGACCAACACCGACCCGGTCAAGGTCGCCCGCTTCCCGCAGTTCGCCTGGCCGCGCATCAGCAACCCCTACCTGAGCGAGCGCTGGGACGTCGCGGCCGCCGAGAAGACCGCCCTGGCGGAGGCGCGGGCCGCCTTCGTGCAGCACCCCCACGACATCGCGTGCTTCGTGATGGAGCCGATCCAGGGCGAGGGCGGCGACCACCACTTCCGCCCGGAGTTCCTGCAGGCGATGCAGGCGCTCTGCGTCGAGCACGACGCCCTGTTCGTCCTTGACGAGGTGCAGAGCGGCGCGGGCATGACCGGCACGGCCTGGGCCTACCAGCAGCTCGGGATCCGGCCGGACGTCGTCGCCTTCGGCAAGAAGACCCAGGTCTGCGGCGTCATGGCCGGCGGGCGCGTCGACGAGGTGCCGGACAACGTGTTCGCCGTCGGCTCGCGCATCAACTCCACCTGGGGCGGCTCGCTGACCGACATGGTCCGCTCCCGCCGCATCCTCGAGGTCGTCGAGAGCGAGGGCCTCATCGCCCGCGCCGCCGCCCTCGAGCCGCTCCTGCTCGGGCTGCTGAGCGACCTCGCCACCACCCACCCGGAGGTCACCGACGTGCGCGGCCGCGGGCTGATGTGCGCGTTCTCGCTGCCGGACGCCGCGCTGCGCGACCGGGTCCTCGCGTCCCTGCGCGATGATGAGCACGTCCTGCTGCTGGGCTGCGGCTCGCGCAGCGTCCGGTTCCGCCCCGCCCTCACCGTCCCGGTCGAGGACCTCGCCGCCGGCGTCGCCGCCCTCGACCGCGTCCTGCGCCGCCTCACCGGAAAGCACTCCTGATGCACATCGACAGCCTCGTCAACGGCTCCCCTCTCGTCGGCGCCGCCGGCACGACCACGTCCACCAACCCGGCGCGGCTGACCGACGTCGTCGCCGAGGTCTCGCTGGCGTCCAGCGACCAGGTGCTCGAGGGCTTCCGCGCCGCAAAGGCCGCGCAGCCGGCCTGGGCGGCCACTCCCGCGCCCGTACGCGGCCAGGTCATCGCGAAGATCGGCCGGCTGGTCGAGGCGAACGTCGAGGCGCTCGCCGAGCTGGTGACGCGCGAGGTCGGCAAGCCGATCGCCGAGGCGCGCGGCGAGGTGCAGGAGATCGTCGACACCTGCGACTTCTTCCTCGGGGAGGGACGCCGGCTGTACGGCCAGACGGTCCCGAGCGAGATGCGCGACAAGCAGCTGTTCACCTTCCGGGTGCCGGTCGGCGTCGCAGGCATCGTCACCGCCGGCAACTTCCCCGTCGCCGTGCCGTCCTGGTACCTCGTCCCTGCGCTGCTCTGCGGCAACGCGGTGGTCTGGAAGCCGGCCGAGTACTCCGCCGCTCTGGGCGATGCGCTGACCCGCATCTTCGTCGCGGGCGGACTGCCCCCGGGTGTCCTCAACACCGTGCACGCCGACGGTCCCTCGACCTTCGAGGGCCTCGAGAAGGCCTTGCAGGCAGGGCTGGTCAACAAGATCGGCTTCACCGGCTCGTCGGAGGTCGGTGTCCGGATCGGCGAGCTCGCCGGCCGCCACCTGCAGAACGCCTGCCTCGAGCTCGGCGGCAAGAACCCGCTCGTGGTGATGCCGGACGCCGACCTCGACCTCGCCGCCGAGGGCGCGCTGTTCTCCGGGTTCGGCACCGCCGGCCAGCGCTGCACGTCGCTGGGCGTCGCGATCGTGCACGACGACGTCTACGACGCGTTCCTCGAGAGGTTCCTCGCCCGCGTCGAGACGGCGGTCATCGGCGACCCGACCAACGTCTCCGTGCTGTACGGCCCGATGCTCGGCGAGCGCTTCCTCGACGGGTTCACCAAGTGGCTCGGTGAGATCCAGCCCCACCACGAGGTGCACGGCTCCACCGGCACCGGCCGCATCACCACGGACAACCCGCGCACCGGCTTCGTCGGCGACCCGGACGCGGGTGTGTTCGCCCACCCGACGGTCGTCACCGGCGTACGCCCCGAGGACGCGCTGTACCGCAACGAGACCTTCGGGCCGCTCGTGCCGGTGATGCGCTTCTCGAGGTTCGACGAGGCCGTCGAGCTGGCGAACGGCCACGGGTACGGCCTGTCGGCCGCCATCTACACCCGTGACGCGCAGGCGGCGTTCCGGTTCCGCGAGCGCGTGTCGGCGGGGATGCTCTCGGTCAACAACTCCACCTCCGGCGCAGAGGCGCACCTGCCCTTCGGCGGCAACGGCAAGAGCGGCAACGGATCTCGCCAGTCCGGCGTGTGGGTGCTCGACCAGTTCACCCGCTGGCAGTCGATGAACTGGGACTACGCCGGCAAGCTGCAGAAGGCGCAGATGGACACCGAGGTCAGCACCTACGACGCAGACTTCCGTCTTTAGACCAGGTAGTCCTGCTCAGGCGCCGGGAAGACCCGAGGAGGACCGTCACCGCCATGGACACCGCCGTACGCCCCGCCCGCTGGTCCCTCGTCCTCGCCGTCCTGCTGCACCTGGTGGCCTTGTGGCTCTACTACCTCAGCGTCCTGGTCGCCCCTTTCAGCGGGACGGTCGGTCTGCTGGTGCTGTGGCTGGTCCTGGCCGTCGTCCTGGTGCGAGTGCACCGCTCGTACGGGCCGCTCGCGCTGCTCGTGCCGCTGGTCGCCGTCGGGCTGTGGTTCGCCGTCATCGGTGCCGGGTCCGCGCTGCTCGGCTGGACTGCCTGACACTGGTGCCGTGACCGCCCTCGTCGTCGCGGTGAGCAGCAGCCCCCGGCACCGCTTCAGCAAGGACCTGTCGTCGTCGGTCCGGCTGCTCCAGGGACTCGGCGTCGAGGGCGACGCGCACGCCGGCGCCACGGTCCAGCACCGCTCGCGCAAGAGGTGGCGGCCGGACCTGCCGAACCTGCGGCAGGTCCACCTCCTGCACGCCGAGCTGCTCGACGACCTTCGGGAGCGCGGCTACGACGTCAGCGCCGGTCAGGTCGGCGAGAACGTGCTGACCCGCGGCGTCGACCTGCTCGCGCTGTCCACCGGCACGCGGCTGCACCTGGGCGCCGACGCGGTGGTCGAGCTCACCGGCCTGCGCAACCCGTGCGTGCAGCTAGACCGCTTCGCCGACGGCCTGATGGAGGCGACGCTGCGCCGCGACGAGGACGGCACCCTGCACCGGCTCGCCGGCGTCATGTCCGTCGTCCTCTGCACCGGCGACGTCCGCCCCGGAGACGCGGTCCGAGTGGAAGTGCCTGCGGGGCAGGCGATCCCGCTCAAGTCGGTCTAGGGCTGCTGGCGGCTGGCCTGGGTGTCGGGGGCGTCCTCCGGGTAAGGCGCCGGGTCGTCCTCCAGCATCGCCTCGAACACGCTGCGGAAGTGCAACATCCCCTGACGGACCTGCTCGGTGTCCGACCGCGTGGAGGTGTTGGCCTGCTCGATGGCGTGACCTGCGCGGAAGCTGTCGAGCACGTGCGCGTGCTGCACCGACAGCATCTCCTCGGAGGCGCGGGTGTCGTCGGTCGGGAAGCCGCGCTCGGCCAGGATCTTCGTGACGATCGTGTCCGCCTCGGAGAGCGAGATGACCGGGCGGTCGACGAAGCGGCTCTGCACCCCCTCCCACGCGGTCAGGTAGCGCGAGCGGCTCGCCGCGGTCAGCGGCCGGGTCTCCAGCTCCGCGTGCCGGCTCTGCCGGTCCGCGAGCTGCTTCTCCGCCTGCCGGCGCGTGCCGGTCGCCTCGACGGTCCGGTCGTACTCCGACCCGAACGACGAGCGCAGCCGCGCGCTGCGCCGCTTGCGCACGACGGCCGCGACGACGGCAGCCGCCGCGACGAGCAGGACGAGGACGATCACGACGGGCACGACGAGCTCGGACAAGGGAAGCCTCCAGGCGTCACCCCGGTAGGTGCCCCCCGCTGACCGGCCGCACACGGGCGCGGTACCAGTTCGGCGAGGTGTTCGGCGGCGGGTCGTAGGTCGCCTTGACCACCAGCAGGTTCGGGCCGGCCGACGCGATCCCCCCGGTCACGGCCGCCGCGAGCTCCTCGACGGTGACCTCACGGGCCGGCACCCGGAACGCCTGCGCGAGAGCCACGAAGTCCGGCGGCTCCAGCTCGGTCCCGACCGGCTGCTCGCCGTCCCTGGTGAAGTCGTAGCGCAGCATCCCGTATCCGCCGTCGTCGACGACGACCACGGTCACCGGCAGCCGCTCCTGCGCCGCCGTCGCGAGGTCGCCGCAGGCGAACAGGAAGCCGCCGTCCCCCACGACCGCGACCGTCGGCCGGCCGGACAGCGCGGTGCCCAGCGCGGCGGGGAACCCGAACCCGAGGGTCCCCCAGCCGACCGGGTAGGCCAGGCCGCGGGGCGACGGCACGCGCCCGTAGCCGCCGTACCAGTAGCCGGCGACGCACATGTCGGCGACGACGACCGCGTCCGGCGGCAGCGCCCGCTCCAGCGCGTCGAGGAACGGCATCGCCGGCCGGCCGGAGGGGCGCTCCCACCAGGTGTCCCTCGGTGCCCCCGGGAGCCGGTCCAGCAGCTCGGTGAGCACGCTGTCGACGGGACCGCGGACCCAGACGTCAGGCACCTCGTTGACCGGCTCCACCAGGTCGACCGTGACCAGCTGCGGCGGCCGCGGCTGGCGGAAGCCCTGGGTGTTCATGGCGTCGAGGTCGCTGCCGAGGACCAGCACCACGTCTGCGGCGTCCCACAGCGCCCCCGCCTCGGGCGCGTGCGGCGGGAGCGGCACGAGGTGCGGCGAGTCCGGCGGCAGGAGGCCGCGGCCGCCGTACGACGTCAGCACCGGGGCGCCGAGCCGCTCGGCGAGCGCCTGTACGAGCGGGCCGGCGTCGCAGGCCGTCGCGCCGCCGCCGGCCCACACCAGCGGCCGCTGCGCCTGTGCGAGCAGCGCGACGGCGTCGTCGTGGACGTAGGTGACGTAGGCCGCCGTGCGGAGGTCGAGCAGCTCGACCGGGTCCGCGACGTGCGCCGAGAGCAGGTCCGTCGGGACCTCCAGGTAGACCGGGCGCCTCGGTGCCGTCATGGCGAGACGCCCTGCGCGGACGACCTTCTCGTACAGCTCCTCGACGCTGCGGACCTGGACGACCTCCTTGGTCACCGGGCGGAAGAACGACGCCTGGTCGGTCGTCTCGTGCAGGACACCGCGGTACTGTCCCGGCCGGCGCAGCGTCGTCGGGATGTCGGTGGCGATGACGAGCAGCGGCGTGTGAGCGGCCCACGCCTCGCCCGTGGCAGCGACGACGTTGGCGGCGCCCGGGCCGGTCGTGGTGATCGCCACCCCAAGGCGGCCGGTCGCGCGGGCGTAGCCGTCGGCCGCGTAGCCCGCGGTCTGCTCGTGGCGCACGCCGACCAGGCGGACCCCTGAGTCCGGAAAGGCCTTCCACGCAGCCAGGTTGTGCACGCCGGGCAGCCCGAACGCCACCTCGACGTCCAGCGCCCGGAGCGCCCCGACCAGGACCTCACCTCCGGTGGGCACCGACGACCTCCTCGGCCTGTGTCGCGTTGAGACCGAGGTCCGACAGGACCTCGGCGGTGTGCTGCCCGAGCAGCGGCGGCGCGCGGCGGACGCGCGGCCGGACGCCGTCCAGGCGGTACGGCGAGCCGACGACCCGTACGGCTCCTGCCGGGTGGTCGACCGACTGCACCTGACCGGTGGCTGCCAGCTGCGGGTCGTCGGGCAACGAGCCGAGGTCCTGCACCACCGCGCACGGGACCCCTGCGGCGTCGAGCAGTGCGGCCCACTCCCCCGCTGTCCGTTGCGAGAACACCTGCGCCAGAGCGCTTCCGAGGGCAGTGCGATCCGCGACCCGGCCGGCGTTGGTGACCCAGGACGCGGGCGCGTCGAGCCCGATGGCCGCGCACAGGGCCGCGAACTGCGCGTCGTTGCCGGCCCCCACGACCAGCGGCCGGTCGGCGCACGGCACCGGGCCGTACGGCGCGATGTTCGGGTGGTCGTTGCCGGTGAACGCCGGCACGACACCGCCGACCAGGGCGTTGGACGCCTGGTTGACCAGCATCGACACGGCCGCCTCGAGCAGTCCGACCTCGACGCGCAGCGGCTGGCGCGACACGAGACCGGCGACCGCACCGACGGCGGCGTACAACCCCGTCACGACGTCGGTGACGGCGACGCCCACCTTCGTCGGCTCGGTCGTGCCGGTCACCGACATGAGGCCGCTGCGGGCCTGCGCCATCACGTCGTAGCCGGGCTTGTCGCCATCGGGTCCGTCACCGCCGGCGCCGCGCACGGACACCCACGCCGCGGACGTCTGCTCGCGCAGTGCGGCCAGGCCCAGCGCCTCGAGGTGACGGGGCAGGAAGTTCTCGACGACCACGTCAGCGGTCTGCGCGAGCCGCCGTACGACGGCCTGCCCCGCGGCGGTCGTCAGGTCCAGCGCGACGGAGCGGCGGTCGCGGTTGACCGAGAAGAAGTAGGCCGCGTCGTCACCGTGGAAGGGCGGCCCCCAGCGCCGCGTGTCGTCACCGAGCCCGGGCCGTTCGACCTTGAGGACGTCGGCACCGAGGTCAGCCAGGACCATGCAGCAGTAGGGACCGGCGAGCACCCGTGACAGGTCCAGGACGCGCACGCC
>JBKJQM010000104.1:0-3756 GCA_046594005.1 Mycobacteriales bacterium | reverse complement strand
GTAGACGCCGTCGACGTACTTGTCGTAGAGCTCGCCGAAGGCCTCGGCGTCACCGGCCTGCGCGCGCTGGACCAGGCCGAGCGCGACGGCGGACTCGCCCTCGGCGGGTGCGTGGACCGGCACCGCCGTGACCGGCGCGCCGTCGTCGCCCGCAGCGGTCGGGGAGGGGAGACTGACAGCGGCCACTGCTGTCCCGGCCGGGGTCACGTGCGGGCCAGGGCAGGCAGGATCACCGCGGCGGCACGCGCAGAGCGGCGCACGGGGGGCTCCTGTCGCACTGAGGGACACGACGTCCGGGGGAGGGGGCCACGGACGGCGTGCAGCAGCACATGCTATCCGTCACACGGCCTTCACGGGCAGTTACTCCCGGAATCGGCACCAGACGTGCGTTCCCTGAGCCTTCCGGTCCGGTCAGCTGCGGCGGGACAGCGCCAGCGTGAGGCGCGACAGCTCGCGCTCCAGGCGCGGCAGGCCCTCGACCTTGCCGAGGCAGAGGGCGACGCCGGCCTCCGCGGCCTGCGCCTCCACGACGGCGTCGACGTACGCCGTGTAGAGGACGACCTGCTGGTCGGGCCGGAGCGCGCGGATGCGCCGCGTCGACTCCAGGCCGTCGATGCCGGGCATCCGCAGGTCCATCACGACGACGTAGGGGTCGAGCTCGGTGCACAGGCGTACGGCGGTCTCGCCGTCGGGGGCGCTGCCGACGACGTCGAAGCCGTCCAGCTCGAGCATCTGGACCAGGAAGGTCCGCACGTGCTCGGTGTCGTCGACCACCAGCACGCGCACCCCGCTGGTCGGCCCGGTCACGCGTCCACGATGCCCCCACGCCTGCGCGCCTCCGCGGGCGGGTCCCGGGCCGTACCCTTCGAGCATGGCGTCGCAGGGCCCGGGACGGGCCGTTCCCGCGCGGCCGGGCCCCCCGGCGGCCCGGCGCCGGCCATCGCGCGCCGCCCGCCGCCGTCGTCGTGGGCGTCGCGCGGCGCGTGCCTTCCTCGTCCTGGTCCTGGCCGTGCTGGTGGGCGCGACGACCTTCGTCGGGGGCCTGCTGGCCGCGCCGTTCGACGTCCGCGCGGTCCCGCCGGCGCCCAAGCCGGTGCTGCTGCTCGCGGCCGACGGGACGCAGTTCGGGCAGATCCGGCCGGTGCAGCGCCGCGAGGTGCTCAAGGCCGAGGACATCCCGATGGTGATGCGCCAGGCGATCATCTCCGCCGAGGACTCCCGCTTCCTCGACCACAAGGGCGTCGACCCGCTGGCGACGATCCGGGCGGCCTACCGCGACCTGTCGGGTGGCCGCCGTCAGGGCGGGTCGACGATCACCCAGCAGTACGTCAAGAACGTCTACGTCGGCAACGACCGCACGTTCGGCCGCAAGATCAAGGAGGCGGCGATCGCCGTCCGCCTGGAGGACAGGAAGTCCAAGGAGGACATCCTCACCGACTACCTGAACGTGCTGTTCCTCGGCAACAGCACGTACGGCGTGCAGGCGGCCGCCAAGTACTACTTCGGCGTCGACGCCAAGGACCTCGACCTCGACGAGACCCCCGGCCGGGGCGGCCGGCGCGACCCGGGCCTGGCTCTGGCGCGCGCCTCGCTGCTCGCCGGCATCGCCCCGGCCCCGTCGGTGTGGAACCCGGTCGCCAGCTTCACGCAGGCCCGCCTGCGCCAGAAGTACACGCTCAACCAGATGGTGATCAACGGCTACGTCACGGCGGAGCAGGCCAGCGACGCCTACAAGCGCCAGGGGGCGGCCAAGCCGCTGCGCGAGACGCCGCCGGACCCCCCGAGCACCGCGCCGGAGTACGCCGACCTCGTCACGGCCCAGCTCAAGGCCCGCTACAAGGACGACCCGGACAAGCTCGACCGCGGCGGCTTCCGCGTCCGCACGGCGCTGGACACCGACCTGCAGGAGGCGGTGACCCGTGCGGCGCGCGAGGTGCTGCCCGACCCGGACGACCCCGAGGCCGCGGTCGTCGCGGTGGACATCCGCAACGGCGACGTCAAGGCGATGACGACCCTGCGCCGCAGGCCGCCGGTGAACGGCCAGCCCCGGGTCGACGGCTACGAGCGCGGCGGCTTCAACATCGCCACCAACGAGCGGCGCTCGACCGGGTCGACCATCAAGCCGTTCACGCTCGCCGTCGCACTGGAGAAGGGCCTCACCCTCGACACGCGACGCTCGGCGCCGGCCTGCAACGCCATCCCGGACCGGACGGTGGACGGCGGCGTCTACCGGCCGTGCAACGCGGGCGACAGCAGCTACGGCGGCCGGCTCACGCTGCGCCGCGCGCTGCAGGCATCGGTCAACACCGTCTACGTCCCGCTCGCGATCGAGGTCGGCCGCCCGCGCATCAAGGAGCTGATGCTGGCGTCCGGTGTGGTGGCCGACGAGGACGCCTTCGGCACCCGCCAGAACTCGTTCGGCCTCGGTGCGACCGCCCTGGTCAGCCCGCTGTCGATGGCGAACGCCTTCGGGACCCTGATGAACCACGGGGTGCACATGGCGCCGCGCTACCTGCTCGAGACGCGCGACGTGAACGGCCTGGTCGTGCAGAAGGAGCCGGCCAAGCCCAAGGCGCTCAACCGGGCGCTCGACGCCGACATCGCCGACCGGGTCGTCGACGCCATGTCGGGCGTCACCAAGCCGGGCGGCACCGCCCCGGACGCGCGGCAGGACTTCCTCGTCTACGGCAAGACCGGCACGACCAACGACAGCACCAACGCCTGGTTCATCGGGTGCGCCAAGTCGCCGCAGAACCTCTGCATCGCGACGTGGATGGGCTACGACCGGCAGAACTGCAACGGCGTCTCCGGCAGCGACTGCGGCGGCATGAAGAACGTCAACGGCGTGAAGCAGGTCTACGGCGGGACGCTGCCCGCCCGGATCTTCGACCGCACGTTCCAGATCCTGCGCGAGATCCAGGCCGGCAAGCGCGCCGAGCAGGCGGGTCAGCCCCTGCCGTCGTCGGTCGCGAGCGCGACGTCCGAGCCCTCGCCGACCAGCACCCGCCGCCGCCGGGTGCGCTCCAGCCCGGCGGTCGTCCGCGAGACCTCGGCCCCCGCGCCCGTGCAGACGCGCGCGCCCGAGACCCAGGCGCCGCCGCCCCCGCCTCCGCCGGAGCCCCAGCCCACGTCGGACCCGATCCTGCCGCCGCCCGGCGGCGGACCGCCGAGCCCGGCAGCAGCACCCGGCTAGTCCGTCACCCGCCCGGGTGGTCGTCACGCCCGGAGCGCGTGCGGGGTCTGCGGGTGCTTGCTCCTGTGGAATGCTCGGCAAGCACCCGCCCCGGCCGCCCGGCCGCCCCCGCCCGCGCCCACGGAAGGCCCGACGTGACCTCGAACCTCGCGGATCTCGTCCGCGCCGCCGCCGAGCGCTCGCCGGACAAGGCGGCGTTCCTCCACCGCGGTGCCACGACCACCTGGCTCGAGGTCGACCGCGCAGTGGACGCGGCTGCGGCTGGCCTCGCGGAGCTGGGCCTGGTCCCCGGGGACCGCGTCGGGCTGCAGCTGGGCAACACCCCGGACTTCCCGAGCGCCTACTTCGGCGCTCTGCGCGCCGGGCTGGTGGCGGTGCCGCTGAACCCGAACTACACGCCGGCCGAGCTGCGCTTCGCGCTGGCCGACAGCGGTGCGCGCGCCCTGGTCGTCGGGGCCGGCGCGACGGCGGTCGCTCACGAGCTGGCAGCCGAGCTCGAGCACCTCGAGCACGTGCTGGTGACCGGGACGAGCTCGTGGGACGCCCTGCTCGAGCAGGGGAGG
>JBKJQM010000433.1:0-4274 GCA_046594005.1 Mycobacteriales bacterium | reverse complement strand
GCCTCCCTCGCGGCCGTACAACTCCACAGCACGGGCGATTGGCGCAGTCTGGTAGCGCGCTTCCCTGACACGGAAGAGGTCACAGGTTCAAGTCCTGTATCGCCCACCCTGCAGTCGAACTGCCACCGCCACCCCGCGCACGGGTGAGCACGTCCTTTCCTTGGCGCCTCGAACCCCACCTTGCTCGCTGCGCCGGGGTAGGCAGCGGTCGTGGAGCACACCCCGGACGGCCGGTACGTCGTGATCGACGGCCGTCGCTGGCGGGCCACGGACCCGGACGTCCCCGAGGACGTGGCAGCGGTCCTGCGGCGGGAGCTGATGAGCGCCCGGCGCGCCGTCGGCGCCGCGCTCAGAGCGCAGGACCCCGTGGCGGAGCGGACGGCGCGCGACGCCGTGCAGCGCGCCAAGACCGCGCTCGGCGAGCGCGGCACCCCCTGGTGGGAGCAGTCACCGGACGAACGACGAGCACGGTGGGAGGCGGGTCTCCCGCCTGCCCAGGGGTAGGGGGCCCGCCGTGAACCTCATCTGCGAGCCCTGCCGCGAGGGCGAGCACGCGGGCTGCCCCGGCAGCACCTGGTGCTACTGCCAGCACCGCCGGCCCGGGCCGGTCGAGCCGGCCACCGGCCCGCCCGGCGAGTGAGACGAGACCGACCACGATCGGGTGCGTAGCTCGGGCTGGGGCGGGGGTAGGGGTCCGCTGATCAGCTCCCTCAGTCCCACCGCGCCCGGAGGCTCCCCGTGCAGCTGCACGACCTGTCCGACGTCCTCACCGCCGAGGGCGCGTCCGGGACCGTGCACGATGTCTGGATGGTTCCCCACCAGAGCGCGCAGGGCCCCCAGTCGGGCCTCGGTGCGCTGCTGCGCCACGCCGACATCTGACCCCGCTCCACCTGACCTGCACCACCCCGCGAGAGAGAGATCCTGTGCGCATCTGGCCCGGCTCCGCCTACCCCCTCGGAGCCACGTACGACGGCACCGGCACCAACTTCGCCCTCTTCTCGGAGGTCGCGACCAAGGTCGAGCTCTGCCTGTTCGAGGAGGACGGCACCGAGACGCGCATCGCGCTGCCCGAGCGGGACGCCTTCGTGTGGCACGGCTACGCGCCGAACGTCGGTGCCGGACAGCGCTACGGCTACCGCGTGCACGGGCCGTATGACCCCGAGAACGGGCACCGCTGCAACCCGAGCAAGCTGCTGCTCGACCCGTACGCCAAGGCCGTCGACGGCGACATCGACTGGTCGCAGTCCTGCTTCTCCTACACCTGGGGCGACGAGGACTCGTTCAACGACGAGGACAGCGGCCCGCACATGAGCAAGTCGGTCGTCATCAGCCCGTTCTTCGACTGGGACAACGACCGGCACCCGCACACGCCCTACAACGAGACGGTCATCTACGAGGCGCACGTCAAGGGCCTCACGATGACCCACCCCGGCATTCCCGAGGAGATCCGCGGCACCTACGCCGCGCTCGCGCACCCCGTGATGATCGAGCACTACAAGAAGATCGGCGTCACGGCGGTCGAGCTCATGCCGGTGCACCAGTTCGTGCACGACAGCCACCTCGCCGACCGCGGGCAGCGCAACTACTGGGGCTACAACACGATCGGGTTCTTCGCCCCGCACAACGACTACTCCTCGGCGGGCCAGCGCGGCCAGCAGGTGCAGGAGTTCAAGGCGATGGTCAAGGCCCTGCACGCCGAGGGCCTCGAGGTCATCCTCGACGTCGTCTACAACCACACCGCCGAGGGCAACCAGCTCGGCCCGACGCTGTCGTTCCGCGGCATCGACAACGCCAACTACTACCGGCTCGTCGACGAGGACAACAAGCACTACTACGACACCACCGGCACCGGCAACACGCTGCTCATGAAGAGCCCGCACGTGCTCCAGCTCATCATGGACTCGCTGCGCTACTGGGTGACCGAGATGCACGTCGACGGCTTCCGCTTCGACCTCGCGTCGTCGCTGGCCCGCCAGTTCCACGAGGTCGACCGGCTGTCTGCCTTCTTCGACCTGGTCCACCAGGACCCCGTGGTCAGCCAGACCAAGCTCATCGCCGAGCCGTGGGACATCGGCTACGACGGCTACAACGTCGGCGGCTTCCCGCCGCTGTGGACCGAGTGGAACGGCAAGTACCGCGACACCATGCGCGACTACTGGCGCGGCGAGCCGGAGACGCTGGCGGAGTTCGCCTCTCGCCTGACCGGGTCCGCGGACCTCTACGAGGACGACGGCCGCCGGCCGTACGCCTCCATCAACTTCGTGACGGCGCACGACGGCTTCACCCTGCACGACCTCGTCTCGTACAACGACAAGCACAACGACGCGAACGGCGAGGGCGGCAACGACGGCGAGAGCCACAACTCGTCCTGGAACTGCGGTGTCGAGGGCGACTCCGACGACCTCGAGGTCATCGCGCTGCGCGAGCAGCAGAAGCGCAACTTCCTCACGACGCTGTTCCTCAGCCAGGGCGTGCCGATGGTGCTCCACGGCGACGAGCTCGGACGTACGCAGGGCGGCAACAACAACGTCTACGCGCAGGACAACGAGATCGCCTGGGTGGACTGGGAGCGGGCGAAGGACTTCGAGGTCCTGACCGACTTCGTCGCAGACGTGGCGCGCCTCCGTCGCGAGCACCCGGTGTTCCGTCGCCGCCGCCACTTCAAGGGCCGCCCGGTCAAGGGCAGCACCATCGAGGACATCGGCTGGTTCACCCCGCACGGCGAGGAGATGTCCGACGAGGACTGGGACTCCGGGTTCGCCAAGTCGGTGACGGTGTTCCTCAACGGCGAAGGCATCCGCGAGCCGGACGCTCGCGGCGATCGGGTCACGGACGACTCGTTCTTCATGGTCTTCAACGGCCACCACGAGCCGATCGACTTCACGCTGCCCGACCTCGGCGCAGGCGAGCGCTGGCAGGTCGAGATCGACACGGCAGCGCCGATGCTCGGCGACGTCGAGGAGCGCACCATCAAGACCGGCGAGTCGATGTCGGTCGACGCCCGCTCGGTGCAGGTCCTGCGGAAGGTGTTCTAGGTGGCGCACCTGCCCTCTCCCGGCAGGCCCGTCCCGGTCAGCACCTACCGAGTGCAGCTGCGCCCGCCTGCCGACGACCACCCCGGCTTCGGCTTCGACGACGCCGCGGCGGTCACGCCGTACCTCGCCGACCTGGGCGTGACGCACCTGTACTGCTCGCCGTACCTGCAGGCGGCCCCCGGTTCGGCGCACGGCTACGACGTCGTCGACCACGCGACGCTGAACGCCGAGCTCGGCGGCGCGGAGGCGTTCGACCGGATGGTCGCCGCCTGCCGGGAGGCCGGTCTCGGGATCGTCCTCGACGTGGTGCCCAACCACATGGCGGTCAGCGAGCCCGAGTCGCAGAACGCACCGTGGTGGTCGCTGCTGCGCGAGGGCCGCGACTCCCCGTACGCGTCCTGGTTCGACGTCGACTGGGACGGCGCGGACAACCCGGGGAAGGTCCTGGTGCCCGTACTCGGCGCTCCGCTCGGGGAGGTGCTGGACCAGCTCGAGCTGCTCGAGGACCGCATCCGCTACTACGACCACGAGGTGCCGATCGCCCCCGGGACGCGGGTCGACGGCGACGTCCTCGCGACACTGGCGCGACAGCACTACCGGCTCTGCTCCTGGCGGGTCGCCGGCGAGGAGCTCAACTACCGCCGGTTCTTCGACGTGACCACGCTGACCGGCGTGCGCGTCGAGGTGCCCGAGGTGTTCGACGAGACGCACCGACTGATCGTCGAACAGGTCCGCAGCGGGGTGCTCGACGGTCTGCGCATCGACCACCCCGACGGCCTGGCCGATCCGGGCGGCTACCTCGACCGCCTGGCCGAGGCGACCGACGGCTCGTGGGTCGTCGTCGAGAAGATCCTGGAGCCCGGCGAGGAGCTGCCGGGCGGCTGGCGGACCGCGGGCACCACGGGTTACGACGTCTTGAACGACGTGCTCGGCATCTTCGTCGACCCGGCCGGCGAGCAGCCGCTGACCGCGCTGTGGCAGTCGGTGACGGGCGCGGCGTCGTCGTACCAGCAGGTCGTCGCCCGGACCAAGCGCCTGGTGCTGTCCGAGGTCCTGTCCGCCGAGGTCAACCGGCTCACGGAGCTGGCGCTGCGCGTCTGCCGCCAGGACCCCCTCCTGCGGGACACGACCCGGCGTGCGCTGCGCGAGTCGCTCGTCGAGGTGCTCGCGTCCTTCGGCGTCTACCGCGCCTACCTGGCGCCGACCGGGCCTGCCGACGACGTCGCGCGCGCCCACGTC